>JAIECC010000308.1 GCA_029068665.1 Lachnospiraceae bacterium | reverse complement strand
TGCATATTTTGAACGATAGTTAGAGCCTTTTTTGCAGATATTTTGTGATAATAGCAGCAGAAATCAGAATCAGTCCGGAGAAAAACAGCCAAAACTTTGGTTCATATTGTTCCATCGTCATAGCAAATAAATAAAAATTCCCCAGTTTGCTTCCGGCTCCATAATTCAGAGTATAGTATATCAAAGGCAGCATGTAGGCAACTGCCGTATGATTAATAATTGCTGCTCCGAGCATTCCCAGTCCTCCAAGGAACAATGCATCAGCCAAAGTTCCAAACAACAATAAAATGCTCACTTCACAATCACACACTTGCATAAACCATATAAAAACCGAAATGATCAATAACAATATCACCAGCGAATATACGGTTCGAATCATATAAACCACGATTTCACTGACATATTTTGAAGCAGTAAGATCATGAATATCCCGATTTTGCTCCGGCTGAAACATAGGAGTCAACAGCACGATTCCAATTAATGCCAGAAACATTTCCAGAGGAACAGCGGCAGCCCCTGCATCCAGATTCGATATCCCAAACAAAACCGGTGTTACCATTGTAATCAGTATAGCTAATCCAATATGACCAAGGGCATTATGCCGCAGATTCATGGCTGCGATGCGAAAAACCTGTAATGAAGTCTTTGATGCTATGGCTTCCATATTGTTTTCCCCTCCTTTTTCTTTCATAAATCAGTATGGTAATAATTATCAATAGAACTGCAAGCCCTGCCATTAGCAGCCGATTGGCAATCAGATCCGGAACGTGGTCCATATAATCCTGTGTACGGAACCGGCTCAATGTGCCTGCATTATGCCTGGGTGCCAGCCGCAGCAAGCTATAAGCACTTTCTACAGTCTTGTATCCGGCATTCACATCCAAAAACCACCAAAACCCCTGAACCGCTATGGCAATCGGTATGTCGGTCAATTCAGTCAGGCACATCCCCACTGCAGAAGCAATCATCACTGATGGCAGCAGCCATAGCAGATCGTATTTTAAAGGGGCCAGATAGTCCAGCTCCATTCCCGGATACAGCTTCCAGACAGAGACATTGGAGATGTAGGACAATATAATCACGGGAAGCATTACAGCACAAAGGATTGCCAGATACCGGACAATAACAATGGAACCGGAAGACCGGGCACTTGTATAAACCAGTTCTGCCATCCTTGCACGCTTATCCTTCATGGACAATACTACAGCCAGAAAGACCGGAAAAACAGAGCATACCATAGCTCCGGCATAATCACAGAACAATCGTGCATAGCCTCCTGTGAAGCGGTCGTATTCCTTTACCAGTCCATACTCCCTGACTGCCTCCTCATAAGTAACAGGTACTTTGGCAAAGTGTCTCAAAGAGTCAGCGGCATATTGAGAGCCCCCTCCCAAAATGGTATCTACACGAGCCATGGCATTTTGAAATTCCTCATAAGTCAAATCCGTTTTGGGCAGCAGATCCCATTCTTCCGGATTCTCCTCCGGCTCTTCCTCCTGACGGGAGACAGAAAAGCTTCCATCGCCGTTATCCGTCATATCGGCAAAATCACCTATAATAAATGCTCCCTCCTGCCCCTCTTCCACACTTTCGTTAGCAGCATGGAGAATACTGTCTCTATCGATTCCGGTCAAATCAGACAGAATCTGAGCAACCTCCTCCTGCTTGCTGTCATTTAACCTTACCTTCTTATAAAATCCTATGGGATAGGTCACATAGGAATTCATGGAAAATTCCTGATAAAGGGACTCCAAGGCTGCCGGCATGATTAGCTCCGGTATTTCTTCGCTTTTTACTCCATAGTTTTGGCCGGTCTGTGGCTGCTCCAGCTTATCTTCTCTATAATTTATGACTCCCTGAGAAGATAAGGCAATAACCAACACCCCAATAAAAATAAGATATGATATGGAACAAATTACCTTATTGAATTCTTTTCGAAATACCATCATTGCTCACCTCCCGCAGAAATCTCCATAAGCGGCACACCATTTTCACTCAGATACAACAGGTATGCATCCTCGATATTCGGCTCACAACGCTGTGCTCCATAAACCGGGGTTTCTGAAAGGAAGCGGATATGGACCTTGCTTCCTTGTGCGTGCATTCCGGTAATATGAAATTCCTTTTTCAGTTTTGGCAGCTCCCGTTTATCTGCCGCCATGGAAAATACCTTTCCTTCTGCCTTCTTTAATAACTGTTCCACTGTTCCCTTATATAATAAAATTCCTTCATTCAAGATACCGATAGTTTCGCAGGTGGCTTCAATATCACCTACAATATGGGTGGAAAGAATCACAATCCGCTCCTCTGCCACCTCACATAACAGGTTGCGGAAGCGAATCCGTTCCTCCGGGTCCAGTCCTGCAGTAGGTTCATCCACAATCAGCACCTTAGGCTGATTTAGCAGCGCCTGTGCGATGCCCAGTCTTCGTTTCATACCGCCGGATAGTGACCGGACCTTTTTATCTTTATGCTCCAGGAGATTCACCTGTACCAAAAGCTGTTCGATTCTCTTTTTTCTCTCTGCTGTCTCAATTCCGGACAGTACCCCAAGATAATCCATGGCGTCCACCACCCGCATGGATGGATACATGGAAAAATCCTGAGGAAGATACCCGATTATTTTCCTGACTTCCTTTGCATTTTCAACAGGAATTCCACACAGAGTTATGCTTCCCTCCTTTTTTTGCAGTAAGGTTGCCAGTGTTTTCATCAAAGTTGTCTTTCCTGCACCGTTTCTTCCCAATAGCCCAAACATTCCCTGTTCAATCGTAAGATTGATATCCTTTAATGCCTGTTTTTTTCCATAGCATTTACTTAAATGCCGGATTTCAATTGTCATATCCTCCATTCCAAGGACTCCTTTCCGTTCAGTATTACACTGTTGTTTCTATGAGTGAGAATACAACCGAAATATCAATTTTCTATCTACTGCGTGGATAAGGGCTGCTTTTAGCAAATGGACATTTTTCGACATATAATAAACC
>JAIECC010000307.1 GCA_029068665.1 Lachnospiraceae bacterium | reverse complement strand
CAAAATCTTGACCCATAGACAAGCCCCATACCAAAGTAGAAAGTTCAATCCCGGGTGTCATGGCAAGATTTCGAATAACCGGAATCATAGTTGCCGCAAACGGAATATTATCCACAAAGGCGCTGGCAAATGCAGAGCCCCAGATAATAATAATCACCATTAACAATGGATTGCCGCCACTGATTTTCTCAATGACCCCTGCAACAAGCTCCAAAATACCTGTCTGCTCCAGTCCTCCAACTACAATGAATAAACCAACAAAGAACAATAATGTCTTATAATCCACCTTCTTCAGAATCGTACCAACTGCTCTTCCGGAGGTTATCAAAGTGATAATTGCAATAAATACCCCGATAAATGCTACCGTCAGACCGGTCTGTGCATGGGTAACCAGCAGTACAACTGCACAGAAAAAAATAATACAGCTAATTACAAACCCCCTCCGGTCCTTAATGGCAGTTTTGGGATCCGGCAGCTTCGTTTCATCCACCACAGATTCTTTGCTCTGCTGTAATTCCTTATAAAACGCCAGATAAAAATAACCTATGATCATGATAAGCGAAATAACTGCTATCAAACCAGTATTTTTCACAAAATCAAAGAAGGAATAACCCAGTGAAGTACCAATGATAATGTTAGGCGGATCACCGCATACCGTTGCCGAACCTCCCAGATTCGCACAAAATACTTCCGATAAAATCATGGGAACCGGTGTAAACTTTAGCAGCTGTGCAAGCTCAACGGTTACTGCCGCCAAAAACAGAATAACTGTAATGCTATCAATAAACATTGCTAAAATAAATGACATAATCATAAAAGTAATAAAAAGCGGAACCGTCTTATAATGAACCAGCTTAGCAAGCTTCATACAAAGCCATCGGAAAAATCCCACTCTTGCCATGCCTTCTACCATAACCATCATGCCTGCAATAAAAATAATCGTTTCCCAGTTGATTCCACTGGTGGATTCTGCACTTTCTCCAGCCGTATGCCAGAACTCTACAGTAAAAATTGAATGTAGATTCAGTATCTGTATAATTGCATCCACATCATGCATACAGATACCAAAAACCAAAATAAGTGTCACCAGTCCGCAGCCTAAGGTAACATAATGTCTTTCGATTTTATCCAGAACAATCAAAAGAAACATGGTTACAAAAATAATAACCGCAATAATCTGCGCAGTCATTTTATCGCCTCCCGGTTCAAGTCATCACTTTTATTATATAAAAGAGAACTCATTTATTGTCGTATTCATTATATGTTTTTCATTCGAAAAGTCAATCATTAATTATAAAAATCCCCGTCAGATTGAGGTGATCCCAAAAAGTTAGACTTTTGGAGGCCACCTCAATCTGACGGGGATTTGATACCTGCATACCTTATTCTACATCCTGTAGTGCAGCAACGTCTTCCTCACCGGTACGAACCTTTACAACACGTTCTACTCCATATACGAAAATCTTACCATCTCCAATATGTCCGGTATAAAGCGCTTTTTTTGCTGCTTCAATCACATCATCCACCGGAATTTTACTGATTACCACTTCAACCTTAACCTTTGGAAGCAGAGTGGCATCCATTTCCACACCACGGTATTTCTCGCCGGCACCTTTCTGAATACCACAGCCCATAACCTGTGTTACCGTCATACCGGTTACACCCAGGTCGTTCATTGCTTTCTTTAACTGGTCATACCGTGACAGCTTCGATACAATAACCACCTTGTACATATCACTTTCCAATGGGGCTCTTGCAACCGGAACCGCTGCATTCCTCTTGGTTTCAGAAGCCTGAACGTAGTCATCTTCTCCCAGATCCGTGTTTTCATTTATTTCTGTCATATTGGCAGTTGCATCCATGATGGCAAAGCCTGCATATGCTGATGGAAGACCATGTTCCTTCAAATCCAGACCTTCGATTTCTTCCTCTTCCGTAACACGAAGTCCAACGGTTACCTTAATGAGCAGGAAGGTAATGGTCATGGTTACGGCTGTCCATGCAAGAATCGCTAAGATGCCAAGAAGCTGGATACCCAATAACTGTACACCGCCGCCGTAGAACAATCCGGTAAGCTCGGATTCCGGAGCAGCAGAGGTAGCAAATAAACCAACAGCAATTGTACCCCATAAGCCATTCATAAAATGAACAGCTACCGCACCAACCGGATCATCAATATGCAATACATTATCCAGGAACCATACGCCAAATACAACCAGTACACCGGAGACTGCTCCTATGATCGTTGCTCCAAATGCATCTGTTACATCACAAGATGCGGTAATTGCTACCAGACCTGCCAGAGATGCATTCAGACACATGGATACATCCGGTTTACCATACTTGATCCAGGTGAAAAGCATACATACTACCGTTGCAATTGCAGGTGCAATGGTAGTTGTAACAAATATACTTGCCAGCTGATCAGTTGTAGAAGCTGCCGCGCCATTAAAACCATACCAGCCAAACCAGAGAATAAATACACCCAGTGCACCAATTACAAGATTATGACCCGGAAATGCATTTACCTTCGTTACCTTCTTATCCTTTTTAATAAACTTACCAATACGTGGTCCCAGAATAGCTGCTCCAATCAAAGCAGTAATACCACCTACCATATGTATAACCGCCGAACCGGCAAAATCATGGAAGCCCAGCTGTGACAGCCAGCCGCCACCCCATACCCAGTGGGTTTCGATAGGATATACCACTGCTGAAATAACCGCCGAATAAATACAGTAGGATGAAAACTTCGTCCGTTCAGCCATGGCACCGGATACAATGGTGGCTGCCGTTGCACAGAACACAAGATTAAATACAAAGCCCGGCCAATCGAAGTCATTATAATTTGAAAAAATATTAAAATTTAGTTTGCCGCAAAAGCCTCCTACATCATCTCCTAACAATAAGCTGTATCCGATCAGGATAAATACTACCGTACCGATACAGAAATCCATCAGGTTTTTCATAATAATGTTTCCGGAATTCTTAGCTCTGGTAAAGCCTGCCTCTACCATGGCAAACCCTGCCTGCATCCAGAACACCAATGCTGCACCCATTAAGAACCAGACACTGGTCAAAATATTCCCTGTGGCTGTATCGGTAATGGTGCTTAAAATCTCTTCTGTAAATTCCATATGCACTCACTCCTCATTCGAAATTGTTTTCAATTGCCAATGCAATTTGATGTGCTTGAGTTTAACAAGCTTTCATTTTTGTTTCTTGAAAAAAATGGACATGATGGTTCTGTTCGGCTGCCATCAGTTAAAATTCTGTTGACTTCTGATGATGAACCGTGTATGATG
>JAIECC010000306.1:3602-4991 GCA_029068665.1 Lachnospiraceae bacterium | reverse complement strand
TCATTTCTCAATATATTTTAATTCCTGACGGCATCTTATTTCATGCCGGGCTCCCGCCCTATAGAAACAGCAGCACCCTTCATCCTTTGTGAACATGTTCACAGGATGAAGGGTGTCAGTCCTTTATGTTGCATTTTCTTGTAACAATTCACCCATGCCATTCATAAGATGCCGACCTATCATTTCTCAATATATTTTAATTCCTGACGGCATCTTATTTCATGCCGGGCTCCCGCCCTATAGAAACAGCAGCACCGGTCATCCTTTGTGAACACGTTCACAGGATGACCGGTGCTGCTGTTTCTGCATGGCTGAATTGTTACAAGTAGTTCGCAGGGTTTACTGCTGTGCCATTTATTATAATTTCAAAGTGAATATGAGGACCTGTGCTGTCTCCGGTATTACCGGTCAATGCAATTACATCCCCTTGATTTACATATTGTCCATTGGACACCTGAATGGAACTTAAATGTGCATACCGTGTACGGACACCATCTCCATGATCAATTACAACACAGTAGCCATATCCACCAGACCAGCCGGCAGAAACAACCGTTCCTGCTCTGGATGCACGACAGGCAGTTCCTACCGGAACGCCCCAGTCAATTCCCTTATGTATGGTTCCCCAACGAGCTCCATAACCGGAGGTCAGAACACCATAGGTAGTTGGGCGGATGTAAGTAGGAACCGGCTTCGTTCCCCGCTCCACAATCTTCGCAACAGCCTCAACATTAACCTGTTCTTTAATAATGTCACGTACGGTTTCCATACCATTATTATAGGTAACAACTGCCGTTACAGTCCGATTACCGGTCTGTGGCTCTTGCAGCACCGTATTATCTCCTACATACTTATCGGGATTATCTATATATTGTACTGCAGCTTCATATTCCTCTGTGTAAGTGGTCTGCTCCCTTGTAATTACGGACAGCTCCGGCTTCGGAACCATAACCACAAGCTGATCACCTACCAGAATATTAGAATCTATCTCAAGGCCTTCATTAATTGCCAGCAAATCACTGGTAGACATTCCGTATTTATCTGCAATCATGGATAAACAATCACCAGCTTGTACCTGATATACCTCGTTGTTTTCCTGCTCCTTGGTAATTTCCCCGTAAGCAGTTTCCACATCCGTTAACTGTTCTTTCGCCGCATAGGTTTCAATAATTTCTACCTGCTCCTGAAACTCTACCGATAGAATTCCATCTTCTCCTACATATGTAGATGCATCCCCTACAATCGGATTGCCTGCTTCATCGGCAGAAGCCAGAATCGGCGGATTGTTAGCAGTTTTTGATGCATTTATTACATTGGTGGTCATTGCACCAACCTCCTGCTTGTCCTCTGAAAACAGTTCAATCACAAATTCATTATTAACATCATATG
>JAIECC010000306.1:0-3592 GCA_029068665.1 Lachnospiraceae bacterium | reverse complement strand
ATTCTGTACCTGCTCCAACAAAGCCAGAACCTCAGCTTCACTGCCCAACGTCACTGTATAATTATTGATTTTTATTGTATACGCCAAAGTCTTCTCTTTAATTAGGCAGTCTGTTAATTCATCATAAACCTGCTGGGCAAGTTCAGCCCTTGACGATACACGAGAGGCCCGTGCCTTTACCGGCTCATAAGTAACCTCTGCATCCAGCAAGGTAAGCTTGTTCGATTGAGAATTTAAAGTAAGTCTGGCAGTTTCATATGCTTCCACAGCAGCACTCTGGCTTTCCGCAATTCCAACTGATTTTCCATTAATTAATATCTGATATCGTTCTGAAAGCAAATTATTATCCATTGCTACCGGAAATGCCAGTAAGGATATTCCTGTTGCAATCAGCAAAGCACGATACATTTTTAATTTACAACGTGTCCCTATGATCCTGTGTTTATTCATGACATAACTCCTATCATCATAAAACCTGTAGAACTATAGTTTCCAATTTCTTCAACCTTTTGTAATATTTTCGTAATATATAATAGCAAATAATGTATCTAAAGTAAAGTCTTTCCGATACATTTTTCTCCAATTTTTTTTGCAACAGTTCAGCCATTATTCCAGTGCTTTCACCACTTCTTCCATCAGTTCTTCTATATCATAGCCCTCCGCATCCACAATAATATCTGCATACTGTTCATATAAAGGAGTCCGTTCATCATATAAGTCCTTCAGACTTTGTCCATCCCTAAGCACAACTCCTCTTCTCCGGATATTTCCCAATCGGCTGCAAATCGTAGCATAGGACAATTTTAAATAAACAATCCTGCCGATTTCCTGAAAATGCTTCATGGCATCACTGCAATAGACCACGCTTCCCCCGGTAGCAATCACATGTCTCTCTGCCTGAATATTGGCATTTACCATTCCTTCCAGTTTCAGAAACCCTTCTTCTCCACGCTCTGCAATGATTTCCCGCAGCAATTTACCTGCCCTCTTTTGAATCAGCAAATCAGAATCCGTAAATTCATATCCCAGCACCTTTGCCAAAACCACACCAATAGTACTTTTACCACAGCCGGGCATACCAATCAATATAACATTATCCATAATATTATTTTTCTATCCTTTCCTGCGCACGGAGTACCCAAAGGTACCTATCCGGTCTCCTATTTCATAATATGTCCCATGGGAATATGCCAACGGCTTTGCCTGTGCCAGATGAAAGGTTCCTTTTTCATCCATATATTCATCACTGACCTGCACATTTACCACCTGGGCAACAAACATATCATGACTGCCCAGTGATATAATATCCGTCACCTTACATTCAATATTTACCGGACTTTCCATAATAATCGGCGGCTTTACCTTTTCTGCTTTTCCTTTGGTCAGCCCGGTCACCTGAAACTTATCCTCTTCCCGACCGGACCGAACGCCACAGTAATCCACTGCCTTACATAAAGCCTCTGTGGTCAAATTCACTACAAATTCACCGGTCTCCTTTAACATTGGATAAGAATACCGTTCCGGTCGGACCGATATATACAGCATTACCGGATCGGAACAGATTGTACCGGTCCAGGCAACTGTCAACACATTATCTCTTCCGGCTTTATCACAGCAGGTGACCAGTACCGCCGGCAGCGGATACAACATATTCCCTGGTTTCCAGCTTATTTTTCCCATATATCATTCCTTCTTTCTCTTTTCATACAAACTACCCTTTTACAGGTCTCCTGTAAAGAATACTTTGTTCCGGCCGGATTGGCAAGTCATATTATAAAGGACATGGGAATTCATTAGATTTTTTGTTGTAATTATACGCAAGAAAACATATAATATGGTTATAAATTATTGGAGGTAAGATATGGCGCCACAATACCTAAACATTGAAGATGTCCCAGAAACACTACAGAATAAAGTACATCAGAGTCTTGCATTCCGCACCGGAAGCTTTATCTGGAAGTTACAATTCAATATACCTTTGAATCCTTCCACCGTAAATGCCACAAATATGTATCTGACCAGTGAAGCCGGAGAAATATTGAAAACAAACATTCGATATGATATCCAGAATAATCTAATTGAAATTGCCCCCCTTGAACCATATACAGAGGGACAAATCTATTACCTGAACATCACCACCAAGGTCCGTTCCAAGGGCGGTCAAAAGCTTAAGGAACCGGTTAAAATCAAGTTCAATTTATGATTCGGAATCCAAGCGGGCTTTTACAAATCCGATAAACATATTCCATTCATCCGGATGGTCTACATAAAACCGCGGGCATTCCTTTCCTGTCACATCATAGTGACGGATTACATCTGTTTCCGGATCCAGATGATAATATTTGCATAACTCAGCAGTCAGAGCAACGCATTGATTATAGGTTGCTGTTGAAAATTCTCCGCTCTCGTCGGGATGACAGCACTCAATGGAAATACTATAAGAATTCGCTTTATTGGATGCATAAGCTATTTCATTCAATGGTACACATTGAATAATTTCCCCATTCAGTCCAATAACAAAATGACTGCTTGCGGAAGTAACGGGATTCTCTGCAAGACTTTCAAAATAATCCCGGTTCGCCTGAGCGGTTGTGCCCGGATTCCCTGTATAATGAATCACGATTTTTTGTATCTGATCAATCTCATCTCCCGGTCGGGAATAATCATTAATCGTCAAAAACTGTTCCTGTATATTAAAATCCGGAAATTGTTCTGCTGCAGAAACAATTGGTTCCACATACACCCTGGGAGCAAATATAGATATAAGTCCATTCACATCATTGGGATTTTCTCCTGCTGTCCGTATCCATATTAATACAATAATACCAATGAATAGTGCCAGTATGCCGCCAAGAACAGGCATTAACCGGCAGAATACCACAAACCTCCGTATTTCCTTTTTCTGCATATCCTTTTCTGACATATGACTTCCTCTTTTCCATTTGTACTTTGGGGTTTTATCCTAATCCTGCTCTTCGCAGACCGCATTTCCATACTGCTTCGTTCTGTTCTCCGCAATCAGCCTCAGCTTTTCCTGTCGTGACAGTTGTTTTATTGCATATTCCCGTTTCATGGCCTCTTCCTTTGTGGCAAATTCCTCAAAATACACCAGTTTCACCGGCCCCCTGCCGGAGGTATACTTCGCACCTTTCCCCTGATTATGCATAGCCAGCCGTCTCTTCAAATCCGTCGTCCACCCTGTATATAGACTTTTATCATTACATTCTAAAATATATGTATAATTCATATCCTCACCCGGCACAATTCATATTCATTTTATTTTATCATTTGAACAGAAATCTTTCGATATAACAGATACTTTCACCTAGAGAACATGCGCCGGTCAGTACACTGCACGGACGAATTCCATCCGCGCAGTGTCGTTCCTATATACAAAGCAGTCGACGAACTGGTATATTATTCCTCTCCGGTTCCGGAAATGATTATTTGCAACCGCGGCACAATGGTAAATAACGACTGCTGATTTGTTAATTCTCTTATAAAATATCTTATTCACCATTTTTCGAAAGGTTCCTGTAAATTAAAACTTGACACCTTTTGTTATATTTGTTATGCTATCACTATCTTACAA
>JAIECC010000305.1 GCA_029068665.1 Lachnospiraceae bacterium | reverse complement strand
GTAATATCATGAAGCCGCCTATATTCAACACACCGATAATAATGCGACCCAGAAGAAGTAAAATACTAACTCCCCCCGATATACCAAGAATAACAGCTGCACATCCAAACAACATAATCAGCCAGTACAAAACAAAAAGCTCCACTGCCCGGGCGATTAAATTCTTCTGCCGGGAAATGAAATATGCCAGCCGTTTAATCCCGATACAGGTCCAGCGAATAATACTGTAGTCTAAAAGCTTCTTTGCCTTTCCTCGCCGTACAATACTTAAAATCGCTGCCATTCCAAAGAAATAACAAAGAAAGAATATTCCCAACAGCCTTACGGGACTATAATAGTAATCTGTACATAGTAATTGAATATTATAAAGAAGCTCCCTATACACATCCGTCAACATTACCCAAAGGCTGAATACTACAGCAGCAGTCATCAATTCTACCGGAATCTTATCCATAAAATTCAGATATACGTCTTTATCCTCTTTCGAGATATATCCACAATCCCGGAAAATCCGGACTGTTACTATCACTGCTGAAATCATCAGAATTACCGTGATTACAAGAGCCGGTATTGTATAATGATAATAATTGGTAAACAGATCATTCTTTTCCGAGAAAACATCAAAATACGGATAAGTGGTATAAATACCGATGTATAGTTTATCATCCGGCCTTAATACATCTATATACTGCATAATTCCGGTTACATATTCATCAGTTAAATATTCATTGTTAAAATTAAAGAACTCTACCGTATACTCGCCGCTGACGGTTGGTTCAATGCACAAATATAAATTGCAATTCACCAGCCGGTCCAGGCTTCCTGCATTGGTATATAAGCTGCCACCCTTCTTAACATAATAGACCACATTACGCTGATTATACTGCAGATCCAATTCCGTCCGAACATATTCCAGATAGTCCGCCCCGATCTTCTGGCGCAATATCTCTTCTCTACTGGCAAACTGACATCGCAGCAAATCAATGAGGTCGCAATTCTGTATATCTTCTGAAACAAAAAACAGAATATCCGGAACTGTATACCAGCCGTATAAAGAAGAATAGAACATATCCTCGTCTGGAGAATAAACAAACATAAATTCATCCCAGTTTCCAACATCCCAGTATCCAATATAGGCATTTTCTGCAAATTCTTCATCAATGTAATTCGAATAAGCAGCTGTCACATCCAATTTTTCTTGCTCCGCAAGATATATTTCTGCACTTTCAGTGGCTAAAGTTGAATTTAACCGTGCATGGTTCATAATCAGATTCACATAGTCGTCATGTGACATCATGGAAAACGCAGAAGCTGACTGTATCTGTTTGGCACTTAAGGTAATATCATACCATGCATCATAGTAGCCACCCGCATTCACCACCTGAACGCCATACTCATTTGTATACACTTCATAACCATCTTCAAAAAATGCAAGGAGATATTGTAATTTCACACCTTTTTCCGGTCCCCTATACACTAAGCAGTCTGCAGATTCTTCATAATATAAATTATTTATTGAAATTACCTCATTCGAAATCCCAGCCTCATAATTCTTTAAATACTCTGCATCACTCTCCAGTGAATATAGCATGTTCGCCAATTCTTCTGAAAATCGTTTCGTTTCCGGAAACTGTGTGCACCCCAGATCCTTAAAGCCAAATTCCTTTCCCATATACCAAACAAATCCAAAGGCGCCAATGGCGGCTGCTAATATTACTCCTAATGCCGCGATTCTTATTATTCTTTTCATCAGTAATGAAGGATGCATATATGCTCCTGCCTTTCTGTTCTTAAATCAAAGCTCATACCCGAATATCTTCCTTCTATAGTTAATCCAGGCGGTCCATCTTATAACCCACTCCCCACATAACCTTAATGTATTTCGGGTCCTTAGGATTAATTTCGATTTTTTCCCGGATTCTCCGGATATGAACCGATACAATATTCTCTGTTGCATAGGAATCTCCCTCCCAAATGCTTTCATATATCTGGGAACTGGAAAATACAATGCCGGGATTCTGCATGAATAATCGGACAATCTTATACTCCGTAGGTGTCAACTTAACAAACTCCCCATCTAATGTCACCTGTTTTTTATCATCCTCCAGCACCAGTCCGCCATTCACCAATATATTCTTTTGAGACTCCGGCATACTGCCAAGCTTGGCATATCTTCGAAGCTGGGATTTTACTCTTGCTACAAGCTCTAATGGATTGAAGGGTTTGGTCACATAATCGTCCGCGCCTATGGTCAGTCCCATGATCTTATCGGTATCTTCTGATTTTGCTGACAGGATAATCACAGGGATATTACTTTTCTTCCGTAATTCCAGCACAGCATGGATGCCATCCAGATTCGGCATCATCACATCAATGATCATCAGCTGCATATCTTGTGAATTCACCAGTTCCAGCGCCTGAACGCCGTCATAGGCCCTCCATACCGTATAGCCCTCCTGTTCCAGATAGATACTGATGGCTTCTACTATTTCCTTATCATCATCGCATACCAAAATATTCATTTCCAGCACCCTTTCTTCCTGTGTATTTTCTTCTTATACATTTATTGTTTCCATCTTACAGTTTATTTCTGCAGTAATGCTTATTCCTGCAGCCGGATTGTCAACTTCATCATAGCAGTTGAACCTTACAAAATATGATTCAGAATTATGAAGATATTCTTAAAACAATGTGCCGTCTGTAGTCGAAAGATATAATAAACTACTGGTTATAGTATCTCCTTCTTCGCTTATATATGTACGATATTCCTGATAATCCAAATAGTATTCCTTCCCCCAGGAGGAAAGCTTCAGCATAATCTTCCCATGCTTTAAGTAAACAATTCCCGTTATCGTCACAAAGTGCTGATGTACCGTCTGGGAACCACTTAGAATAAATTCATTCTTTTCGGACAAAACATAAAAAGGAATGCCCTTTTTCCGAAACACCAGAGGCGTATTGGGTCCGATGGACAGTACAACCGGAAGATTCTCTTTTAACATTTTCCGAATGACCCGGAGCATGGTCTGGTCATCCATAAACCCCTTCCATGCAATAGTCATGGGAATCTGATACTTCATACAATAACGGCGAACCGAGGATGCCAGGGCAAAGCCATTCATACCGCTTCCCGGCATAACGGATGCAAATGTATTATACAGATACAGGATGTATTTCTTATAGTCCTCCCAATCCAAAACTGTACGGGAAATCCTTGCCAGACTGGCAGCTCCTGTGGCATACATCCGATTGCTTTTTGCCAGATATAAAAACAAATCTCCCATGGCAATCACACCACAGCCCCACTTATGAATCTGATAATCCCGGCTCATCCAGCGTTCTGTAGAAAACCAGTTCTGATCCCCTCCATAAGATGTGTTCATTTCATGACAAATCCGGAGATATTCCGGGTTTTGCAGTTCCAATATTTTCATTCTAAAACCTCCCTGATCTTGTAACCAATTGCAAAACTAATCTACTTTACATTACCATTGTTAATTTAACATTTCTTTATCTGCTGTCCTTACCGGCTTTCGAAATCGGGAATCCGTTAAAAATGCAACTGCCAGTAAGAGGGCACATAAAATCCATGTGGCCGGCTCGGAAATTATGATGCCAAAATATTTCATTCGTTCTGCCAGTACCCAGGCCACAATCAGCTTTCCAAGGAGTTCGATCATACTGGCAATCATTGGTATGATTTTTCTTCCAATGCCCTGCATGGCATTCCGCAATACAAGAAGAATGCATACCACGAAATAAAAGGGCGTATCAAAACGGAGATACCACTCCGCATTCTCTATGACCTCCGGTGTAGTGGCACCTGATATTAATCGGATCAGCAGCGGTGCTGCTGTATATACCGCTATGACAACAATCACTGACCAGGCCCAGGTCAGGATTATGGCATCTTTAATTCCGGTTCTTATTCTGTCATATCTGCCGGCCCCGCAGTTCTGACCGGAAAATGTAGCAATTGCCACGCCGATGGTAGTAAAGGGCAGCATAAATATGGAAGTAAGCTTTCTGGCAATGGTATGTGCGGCAATAATATTGGTTCCAAGCTTATTGATTGCCCCCTGTAAAATCAGAGTTCCTATGGTGACAAAACACAGCATAAAGGCCATCGCCATCCCCTGACTCAATAAGTTCCCAATCAACTTTGCTTCAAAGTGAAAATCCTCCCGTTTCAAATGAAGCTCCGGACATTTTTTAATCATGTAGATCACACAGCAGACAAAGGATATCGCCTGGGCTATAACGGTTGCAAAGGCCGCTCCCTGAACATCCATTTTTAATCCGCCTACAAACAAAATATCCAGTCCGGCATTCAAAACAGATGCAATGGCAAGAAAAATCAGAGGCCGTATAGTGTCTCCCAAAGCCCGCAGTATTGCCGCACAAAGATTATAGGCAGCCGTAAATATCATAAACACAATTATGATATTAATATATCGAATACATCGGTCAAAAATATCTACCGGTGTATTTAAGATATGGAGCAATGGACGAAGCAGGAAGAACGAACCAATGGTAGCCAATATTGTAATTCCCGCCATAAGGCAAATGGCATTGGCCACTGCCTGACGCATCCGGTTCATCTCCTTTGCTCCGTAAAATTGAGAAATAACAATACCGAATCCGTTTCCCAGGCCTGTTAATGTACAAATAATCAGATCATAAACCGGACTGCTGGCACCAAGGGCAGCCAGGGCATCTTTTCCCAGAATCTCTCCTACCACCTTGGTATCCACTACATTATAGAGCAATTGAAATATATTTCCAATGAGCAAAGGCACTGAGAATGCAATCAGTAATTTAATGATATTTCCCTTTGTTAAATCTTTCATATTCTCTTCTTCCTTTTGTGACACAAAATAACCGGATATTGACTTTTTATATGGACTGCTGCCGAGACCACAAATAGCAATATGCCTGTGTTCTTGCTGCAAAAATCTCGGTTTTCAGTAATTCCCGCACCTGATTCCTAGTATACCATGCGGCTTCAATTTCCTCTAGCGTAGAATTGCTGGGAGCAAAGCTACCTCCGGCAATTCCTACAATACACTTGTTTTTTTCATTGCTGAAACCCACTGCACTATAGCTGTCAGGGATAATATCCAGAATCTGAATCAGTTCCAGTCCTGTCTCTTCCTTCAGCTCTCTTGCCGCACTGATTTCCGGAGTTTCTCCTGCGTCAATCAGCCCTGCAGGGAAGTTATAGACCCATCCTCCCACTGCCATCCGGTACTCCCGGTTCAGCAGGATTCTTTGTCTTTCTTCATCCTCCATAATCAGCACCACCGCATCTGTTCCATGCTGGCTGAGTGCCTGAAAGCCGGTAAGATTATCATCCCGACTGATCATTTCATAGATTTTTTCCTTGCCGTCTACTGTTTTATATGTAACATTATATCGTGTAATAAAATTCCCCTGGTGTATTTTTTCAATTTTTTGAAACTCCATAGGTCTTTCCCTCCATATAAATATTATTTTTATGGTTCATTCATGCCATTCTCTATCGCATAATTGCTACTATTTTACTGCGTTTCGGCAGAATTGACAATACACCGCTTTGACAAATTCCTATGTTCCTACTATAATCGTTATGAATCTAAGAAAGGACACTATTATGGAATTATATATTGTTCGCCATGGCGAAACGGAATGGAATAAGGAAAAGCTCTTGCAGGGAAGTACAGATGTCCCTTTAAGTGATGCCGGCCGCCACCTGGCCCGGCTGTCCGGAGAAGCATTAGCCAATACTCCTTTCGACATGATCTTCTCCAGTCCTTTGACACGTGCATATGAAACTGCCTGCCTGTTCCGGGGAGCACAGGATGTAGAAATTATAAAGGATGACCGGCTGCGGGAATTATGCTTTGGAGACTATGAAGGACAGAATATGTCCATGCTGTTAAAAGACCCTAATGACACCTTCCGGTATTTCTTTAAACAGCCGCATCTGTACCGGGCCCCTGATAACGGAGAATCTTTAGAGCATTTGTGCGAGCGTGCTGCTGATTTTATGGAAACCGTCATTCTTCCTTTGCAGAATACCTGCTGCCGGGTTATGGTGGTTGCCCATGGTGCCATGAATAAAGCACTGATGACATATGTTAAAAAGCATGATCTGTCACTATTCTGGTCCGGCGGATTGCAAAAAAACTGCAATGTGATCATCCTGGAGCTGAAGCATGATCAATTTAAAATCATAGATGAAACCCGTATTTTCTATTCGGAAGAAGCTGCTGAGGAGATATAATTCCCGGCGGCTTTTTGTTTCTTTGACTCTTTCCACAGTCTGTCCCTGTCATTTTCACAATTTTCTCCCTGACGACATAAAATAACATATATCCCCGCAAATGCGGAACAGAAAGGAACGCTTAATATGGAACCAGTCAGATATCCACAAGGCCGGAATATGTCCGGCGGATGCGGACAGAACAGAAATAATCAAATGGCCTATGGTCCACGGCAGCATCACATGTCACCGGCTGATAACCGTTCAGCCGGTATGTCTCGCAGAGAGCGATTCATGGACGATGACAGAAACTTCCCGATTGGCATGGCATATGTCCCTTGGCAGATCTGGGGAAACCTATATCCACCGGAGCAAGGATTGCGTGAAGGAACTATCTTCCAGGATCTGAATCAAATCTTCTGCGGAAAGAGAGGTAATCGTGCATGAACAACATGAATCAAAACCAATTGCTGAGATATATCGACGCTGTCAGTCTTGCGCTGGACGATGTAACTCTTTTCCTGGATACCCATCCAAACAACACCGAGGCCCTGGAATATTACAACACTTGCAAAGAACAACGCGCACAGGCTGTCAGGGATTATACCAGGTCCTTTGGACCCTTGAATCGATACAACGTAACCTGTAACAACGAATGGCAGTGGAACCAGGGACCATGGCCATGGCAAGGGGAGGTGTAGTATATGTGGATATATGAAAAACGATTGCAGTTTCCGGTAAACATCAAGGAGACGGATGCAAAATTGGCACAGGCCATTATATCACAATATGGTGGTGCCAATGGCAGGATATAGTCACTTGAAAGTACAGAAACACTATGCTATTCTGAATATAATTACAGTCCTTGGCAACACTTAGATATAGTAATTGATTTGGAAAAGGGTTATGGAAGGAATTTACATATGGAGCGAAAAGAACTGGAACGGATTATCCTGAAAACTATTATTTATCTTATCATTGCAGTGCTAATTATTCTGCATTTCGACTTTGCAATCAATGCCTTAATATCCTTAATCGGATTTGTGTCCCCGGTACTGCTGGGCTTTGCAATCGCTTTTGTAATTAATATCATCCTGATCCGGTTAGAAAAAATATATTTCCCCAACGCAAAAAATAAATTTCTGATCAAAAGCAGGCGTCCGGTGTGCATTGTCCTTTCCCTGCTAATTATTCTGGCTGCCATTGCCTTTATCATGATTATGGTCATACCGGAGTTAATCGATGCCTTTACTCTTCTTGCCCGTGAAATCTCATCCTCTTATGAAAGTATTCTGGATAAGACTGCTGAAGTAATCAGCCGGATTCCACCGTTGGAAAACTGGCTGCACTCTACCTTTGAAATCGACATGGAAAATCCTGCTGACATTAACTGGGAGGATTTCTTCACAAAACTGGTTGCCATGGTATTCGGTACAGACGGTTCCGGAAAAATCGGAAGCATTATGGATTCCACCGTAAGCATCGCTTCCAGCATCGGAAATAGTATGGTTCGTTTCTTTTTTTCACTGATTATCGGCATATATGCCCTGGCCTCCAAGGAAAAACTGAATCGACAGGTGAAGCAGCTTATCTATGCATATCTCAAGCCCAAAACGGCGGATCGTATCTACCACGTTTGTGGGGTTGCGAACGAAACCTTTTCGAATTTCATTGTGGGACAATGTACAGAAGCAGTTATTTTAGGAATTCTCTGTATTATCGGAATGTCCATTTTCCGTTTCCCTTATGCTGTCATGATTGGAACATTGGTGGGTGCAACTGCATTAATTCCTGTCATCGGTGCATATATGGGCGCTATCATCGGTGCCATTATGGTACTTACCCAGGGCAGCCCCCTGCAAGCATTTTTGTTCATCGTATTCATCGTTGTATTACAGCAGCTGGAGGGTAATATCATTTATCCTAAGGTGGTGGGCTCTTCCGTGGGTCTTCCGGGCATCTGGGTTCTGGCCGCTGTTACAATCGGTGCCAGCTTAAATGGTGTATTTGGTCTGCTGTTGGGGGTACCCCTTGCCGCAACAATTTACCGTCTTTTAAGAGAGGATAGCCGCAAGCGACTGGAAAGACGGAGGCTTCGGAATCAAAAAATACCGGATATCTTTTCAAAGCCGCCCGAAACAACAGAGAAGTCAGATTCTCAATCGGAGCCTTCCTTACCTCCGGAGTCAATGGGTGCGGAAGAAGAAAAAGAAAATCAGGACGACGGAAATCATATTGACACCATTAATAATGTCTTTGATGAAATCGTAGTCGCCCTGCATAAAGATGACGAAGATACAGACTAGTTAGATGCTTTTACCTTTGTCCATAAATCCGCAAAATATTCTCTGATGTTCTGTTCCTGATAACGAAATACCTCATTGTTTTCTCCGGTGGTTTCCGGAAGATATGCGCTGATTCCAGCAAAATCCTGTTGGGCTGCCCGGCTTCTTGCCTCTGTCACAGGAGAAGTATACCCTACCTCTACCGTATTGGCATAGGCATGTTCTGCATCCAGCATAAAATTGATATAGTCATGTGCCAGCTGGATTTCTGTACAATCACTGGTAATTACCATAGCATCCTGCCACACATTGGTACCCTCTTCCGGAGCAAAATACTCCAGATCTTCATTTTCCGACATGATGTATGCAGCATCACCGGAATACACCACTGCCATTGCCTTATTACCGGAAATCATATTGTCAATCACATCATCTCCGGCGTATACCGGCTTCATGGTATCTCTTTGCTCAATCAACCATTGATAAGCCTGGTCAATTTCATCCGTATTGGTGGTATTCATGGAATATCCCAGTGCCTTTAATGCAATCATGAAGGAATCCCGTTCCGAATCATACATATAAATATCATTGGCGTACTTTGTATTACGCAGCAATTCCCATCCATCTTCTAAGTCAGCCGCATCTACTACTGTAGTATCATACAGAATACCGACGGTTCCATAAAAATACGGAACAGAATAGGTATTGTCCGGATCAAATTCTTTTCCCAGTATCTCAGCATCCAGACCTTCTGCATTGGAAAGCAGGGTCCAGTCCACCGGCTGGAGACGATCTTCCTTCATCAGACGTTCAATCATATAATCCGACGGAACCAGTACATCATACCGCTCCCCGCTTTGCAGCTTGGTGTACATGGATTCATTGGAATCAAAGGTCTCATAGATTACCTTGCAGTTATATTCCCGTTCAAATTCACCCAAAAGACTGGTATCGATATATTCTCCACAGCTGTATACCTTCAGGGTCGGCTTTGAGGAACCGCCGCATCCGGCTAATAACCCTGCCGTCATTGCCAGCCCTGTCATCAGGCTAACCCATTTCTTCCATTTATTCCTTCTCATGCTTCTTCCTCCTTTAAGCTTCTATTCATATCCGTAAACTCATCCTCCGGATTCCGTTTTCTGCGAATAATCAGCGGAATCACATTTACTGTTACCAAGGTGATTACAATGACCAGTATCACCAGAGTAGACAAGGCGTTTATAGTCGGATTGGTTCGTTTTGTCATGTTGTATACGATGATGGAAATATTGGACACTCCATTTCCCGTGACGAAATAGGATATGACAAAATCGTCAAAGGACATGGTAAATGCCAGTAAAACACCTGCGTAAATTCCTTCCTTCAGCATTGGCAGGATTACCTTTACCAGTGCCTGCATGGGAGTCGCTCCCAGGTCCATAGCTGCATTGGCCAGATTCGGGTCCATATTCCGTACCTTTGGATACACACTGGTTATCACATATGGGGTACAGAAAGCAATATGCGCCAACAGCATGGTCAGATAACCCTTTTCCATTTTTATGGAAGAAAACAGAATCATCAATCCGATGGCTGTTACAATATCCGGATTCATAATCGGTATGTTGTTTACATTAATAATGATTTCCTTTAATATCCTCCGGCTCTTGGAAAGTCCGATTGCCGTTATGGTTCCCAGAACCGTCGATATGGCAGTTGCCAGCAATGCAATGGTGATGGATACATATACCGCATTCATGATTTCCCCGCTGGTAAACAGATTTTCATACCAGCGAAGAGAAAAGCTCTCAAAGCTGGTCAGGGATTTCGATGAATTGAAGGAATAGACCATGGTCACCAAAATCGGAAGATAGAGGAATAAAAAGCATACCGTAATATAAAGAATGGAGCCTATCTTTTTCTTCATCATTTATTCCTCCTCTGCCTCTTCTTTGTCTATCTGCTTCATGGAGGTAATGGCAATTAAAATGATAAATGCCAGTATGACAGAAATAGCACTGCCAAAATTCCAATCACCTACGGAAATAAACTGATTTTCTATTAAATTACCAATCAGCATATATTGTCCTCCACCTAACAGCTTTGGTATGACAAAGGTGGAAATGGATAATAAAAATGTCATGATAATGCCGTTTAACACACCCGGTATGGACAGCTTGAAGGTGACCCGCCAAAAGGTCTGAAACCGGTTGGCCCCCAAATCCATAGATGCCTCCAGCAAAGACTGGTCAATCTTGCAGAGGGAGGTATGAATGGGAATCACCATAAATGGAAGCAGATCACTTACCAGGCCTATAATTACGGCGAAATCCGTATACATCATTGACATGGGCTCCATGCCAAATACGCCCAGAATGGAATTGATGATTCCATTATCCGACAACAAACAAATCCAGGCATAGGTCCGGAGCAGTGTATTGATCCACATGGGAATCGTTACAAAAAGAATCAACAGATTCTGAACTTTTTCACTAAAAATCGTAATCAGATAAGCCAGTATATATCCTATCACCAGGCAGATTCCCACAGACAATAAGCCCAGCTGAAAAGATTTCACAAAAACCGCTACATAAATGGGCTCTGTCATTTTCTTAAAATTGTTCAGAGTAAACTGAATATTGACCAAATCATTGCCGCCGGTGGTAACAGAATACAATACGATCAAAAGCAATGGTATGATAATCATGACCACAGCCCATACAATATATGGCCGAATCAGTCTGATAAAATGCCGCATATCGAACCTCCTATTCCCAGTCCATACGATACATAACATGAATGTCATCCGGACCGAACTGTAAGCCTACCCGCAGTCCTACTTCAAAATAATCCGTTGTATGAATCATATAATCCCGCTTCTCTGTCTCAACTACAATCTCATGGTGAACCCCTTTAAATACAATGGATTTCACAGTACCATTGAGCTTTGCTTCTTCCGGCTTCACAATATCAATATCCTCCGGACGGATGACAACCTCTACGCACTCGTTTTTCTTAAAGCCCTTATCCACACATTCAAACTCAAATCCATCAAAGGATACCAGTAAGTCATCCAGCATACAGGCTTCTACAATATTCGACTCTCCAATGAAGTTTGCAACAAAGCGGTTTTCCGGTTCATTGTAAATATCCTCCGGAGTCCCCACCTGCTGTATGATTCCTTCATGCATGACCACTACCGTATCTGACATGGACAAGGCTTCTTCCTGATCATGGGTAACGAAAATAAAGGTGATGCCAACTTCCTTCTGTATTTTCTTTAATTCCCCCTGCATTTCCTTTCTCAGCTTGGCATCCAAGGCGCCTAGGGGCTCATCCAGCAAAAGGACCTTGGGCTCATTTACCAATGCTCTGGCAATGGCAACCCGCTGCTGCTGGCCACCGGAAAGCTTGGTCACATCCCGCTTTTCAAAGCCCTCCAAGCCTACCAGCTTCAAAATCTTCTTTACCTTATGGTCCAACAGACTTTTGTCCATTTTCTTTATCTTTAATCCAAATGCAACATTCTCGTATACATTCAGAAACGGAAATAATGCATATTTCTGAAATACGGTATTGATTTCCCGTTTGTACGGCGGAATCTTCGAGATGTCCACACCATCAAATAATACCTCGCCGCCGCTGGGTTCATCAAAGCCCGCAAGAATCCGCAGTGTGGTCGTCTTGCCACAGCCGGAGGGACCCAAAAGGGTCAGGAATTCATTTTCATGAATATTTAAATCAATTCCCTTCAGCACCTGCTGGTCCTCATAATTTTTTGTCAGTCCTTTTAATTCAATTAATACGTTACTCATAATCGGCCTCCTCGCCCTAACGAAATCAAACGCTTCCTTCTCTTATGCTTCAGTCAAATACTCCCTGCTAAAAGCTGGGTGGTGAGGATACCCATAAAAGGAGTCCTCCGGTTTCAGATGTAATGTAATGTTTATACGCCGGTGTAAAATAAAAGGATTCTCCCTTTTTGGCTTTGAACACCTGATTTCCTATGTGTATATCTATGCTTCCCTTCAATACATATCCAAATTCCTCTCCTTCATGAGGGTTATCCGGATAGGTGGAACCTTGAGGGTCAACAGTGACCAGAATCGGTTCCATCATATTCTTTTGTGCATTGGGTATAATCCACTGAATTGTATTTTTCAGTTCCGTATCCGTCTTTTCAAAAAAGTCTCCTCTGTGGAATACCACCTGGGTATCTTCAGAATCATTAAAGAACGTCTTCAGGTCCGTACCCAGACACTGTAAAATGTCTACCAACGTAGCAATCGACGGTGACGTTAAATCCCGCTCCACCTGTGATATAAAGCCTTTGGTCAGTTCTGCACGGTCGGCAAGCTCCTCCTGAGTCAGATTCTTTTGAATGCGTAATGCTTTTATTTTCTTTCCTATTTCCATCTCTTTTACCTGTTTTTTAATTCTAAACTTCAAGTTTAGTCTTGCTAAACTCAACAAGTCAATTATACATGTATTTTACAGAACGTCAATAGGGAATTTTATTCTTTTTCATTCATACTTATTTTTGGTGGGCATATCTATTTATAAATCCATATAAGGTGATAGAACAAAATGATTGCCGCTGCTTATATCCGGGTTTCTACAGAGGATCAAATTGAGTTTTCTCCTGACAGTCAATTAAAACGGATTCTGGAATATGCTGCCTGTCATGAGCTGCAGATTCCGAAGGAATATATCTTCATTGACGAAGGAATCAGCGGACGGACCGCTTCCAAACGGCCCGCCTTTCAAAGAATGATTGCCCTTGCCCGAAAAGACCGTCCCTTTCAAAAAATTCTGGTATGGAAGTTCTCCCGGTTTGCCCGAAACAGACAGGACAGTATCTTTTACAAGTCCATGCTGCGAAAAGACTGTGGGATTGAAGTGATTTCTATTACAGAACCCTTGACCCAGGACCCTACATCCATTTTAATCGAGGCATTGCTGGAGGCCATGGATGAATATTATTCCATTAATCTTGCGCAAGAGGTCCGGCGGGGTATGCAGGAGCGTTTTTCCCGGGGAAAGGCTGTATCCATTCCTCCTTTCGGCTATCAGATGGGGGCGGAGGGCTTTGAAATCAATCCCACACAGGCATTATGGATACCGGTTATTTTTGAAGATTACGTTGGGGGCAGGACGCCACGGGAAATCGCAGACAAGCTGAATACTGCCGGTGTCAGAACCACCAGGGGAAACCGCTTTCAGTCCCGGAATATTACCTACATCCTTTTGAATCCGGTCTATACCGGCAAGCTGCGGAAACGCAGTTCTCCTTCCGATGCTTCTTCGGGCATGTCTCCTCTGCCATCCCATGACCGCAATTATGTATATACTAAAATGGAGCTGACGGATGGAAATCATCCTGCTTTGATTGACCCGGCTCTTTGGCAGCTGGTCCAGAAAAAATGGTATAAAGAATCACAAATAGACACAGATAAAAATTGTGAAATGCAATCATGGGGCCCGGAAACATCTATGAAAATGAATGCCCCTACATCTTCCTGCTACTTTTTAAAAGGGCTGGTTATCTGCAGCAGCTGTGGGGGATATCTGGTTCATATTCATAAGAAAACGGCATTTCAATGCGGGAATTATAACCATGGAACCTGCCATGTATCACACTATATTAAAGCAGAGCCTTTGGCAGCTATGGTTATGAATGCCCTTTCTACAGTTCTGCCACCTGACACCCTGCTGTATCTAAAGCAGCCTTCCATATCCCCATATGAAAAAAATAAACTGCTGCATCATATACCATATAAGATTGTCTATTACAAGTGTGAAAAAGAAATTCGACTCCTTCCGGATGAGTCATAAGTGATTATATCTGCCATTGGGAGGTCCGGATGGCGAATCCGGTGCAGCCATGCGGTATTTATCCCAACGGTATTCTATGAAAAATGCAAGGGTTGCCGGAGTGCTGACGGATATTGGAACGGAGGAATTTGTACCATGAAGATGGACATTAAAAAATATAGT
>JAIECC010000304.1 GCA_029068665.1 Lachnospiraceae bacterium | reverse complement strand
AGGAACTGGAGCGAATCAAGACCCACTGTATTAATCCGGTAGATTCCAGAGAGTCCGCCATGACAAAGCCGGAGACTCTGACTTCTGTTTTTGAAGAGCCGGAGGATGTGAAGATTTTTGATGGTTTTCAGGAGATGGCAGAGGCAGATTTGCAGGCATTATATGATTCTCTTGGCCTGGCAATGACGTTTAAGGATTTTCTGCATATTCAGAACTATTTTAAGAATGAAGAACACAGGAATCCTTCCATGACAGAGATCCGGGTGTTGGATACTTACTGGTCCGATCACTGCCGCCATACTACCTTTTCCACAGAGTTGAAGAATGTTACGTTCCAAGAGGGATATTATAAGACCACCATTGAAAAGAGTTTTCAGGAATATGAAGCAGCAAGGACGGTATTATACAAGGGAAGGGATGATAAGTTCATCTGCCTGATGGATATCGCCTTAATGGGTATGAAAAAGCTGAAAGCTGAAGGAAAGCTGGCAGATCAGGAGGAATCCGATGAGATTAATGCCTGCAGTATTGTGGTTCCGGTTGAAATAGACGGGAAGACAGAGGAATGGCTGGTCAGCTTCAAAAATGAGACCCACAACCATCCTACGGAGATTGAACCCTTTGGTGGTGCAGCAACCTGCTTAGGCGGTGCCATTCGTGATCCTCTTTCCGGACGTTCCTATGTTTATCAGGCAATGCGTGTGACCGGTGCGGCAGATCCCACGAAGGCATTGTCGGAAACCATGGTGGGAAAGCTTCCTCAGCGGAAGATTGTAACCGGAGCAGCTCAGGGATACAGCTCTTACGGAAATCAGATTGGTCTTGCAACCGGTCTGGTCAATGAAATTTATCATCCGGATTATGTAGCGAAGCGTATGGAAATCGGTGCAGTTATGGGGGCAGCACCAAGACGCTGTGTGATTCGTGAGAATTCAGATCCGGGCGATCAGATTATCCTCCTTGGGGGACGGACCGGACGGGACGGCTGCGGCGGTGCTACCGGTTCTTCCAAAGCACATACGGTAGAATCACTGGACACCTGTGGGGCTGAGGTTCAAAAAGGAAATGCGCCAACTGAGCGTAAGATTCAGCGTTTGTTCCGACGGGAAGAGGTTGCCCACTTGATCAAAAAGTGTAATGATTTTGGTGCCGGTGGTGTTTCCGTTGCTATTGGTGAATTAGCAGATGGCCTCCGGGTAAATCTGGATCTGGTGCCAAAGAAATATGCAGGTCTGGATGGTACAGAGCTGGCAATTTCCGAATCCCAGGAGCGTATGGCTATTGTAGTGGACCCGAAGGATACCGCACAGATGCTGGCATATGCGGAGGAAGAGAATCTGGAAGCAGTGGTAGTAGCTGAGGTGACGGAAGAGCCAAGGCTGGTACTTTGTTGGAGAGGAAAAGAGATCGTGAATCTTTCCCGGGCATTTCTGGATACCAATGGTGCTCATCAGGAGACCAATGTAGTAGTTGAGATGCCAAAGCAGGAGGAGAATTATTTTAAGCAGCTTCCGGAACTGAAAGATGTAAAGGAAGCCTGGCTGAATACATTAGCAGACCTGAATGTCTGCTCGCAAAAGGGTCTGGTAGAAATGTTTGACAGCTCTATCGGAGCCGGAACGGTTACCATGCCATATGGTGGTATTTATCAGTTGACTCCGACTCAGACCATGATTGCGAAGCTTCCGGTTATGAAGGGAAAGACGGATACCGTTACCATGATGAGCTATGGATATGATCCTTATCTGTCAAGCTGGAGCCCTTACCATGGAGCTATCTATGCAGTAATTCATTCTGTAGCAAAGATTGCAGCCTCCGGTGGTGATGTATCCAAGATTCGCTTTACCTTCCAGGAATACTTTGAACGTTTGGGAGATAAGCCGGAGCGCTGGGGCAAGCCAATGGCCGCTTTGCTAGGTGCCTATGATGCACAGATTGGACTGGGACTTCCTTCCATTGGGGGCAAGGATAGTATGTCCGGTTCCTTTAATGAGATTGATGTGCCGCCTACACTGGTGTCCTTTGCGGTTGATGTTGCCAGTGGGAAACATGTTGTAACACCGGAATTAAAGAAAGCCGGGAATGCATTAGTAAAGATTGATATCCGGAAGGATGCATATGAGATTCCGGACTATGCTTATGCAATGGCTATATACAATGACTTATATCAGGCAATTCGGGCAGGAAAAATCTGTTCCTCTTATGCTGTTGGCTTTGGCGGTATTGTAGAAGCGGTCAGCAAGATGGCATTTGGAAATAAACTGGGCGTGACCCTGGAGGAAATCTCAAAAGAAGCGCTGCTTGCCAGAGATTATGGTTCTGTCATTGTGGAAGTGGCACCGGAGTATGTGAACCAGTTAGGAGTGGCAGGAACGGTAATCGGACATGTTACAAAAGAGGCTTCCTTTACCTATGGGGATACGGTGATTTCCGTAGAAGAGGCTTTGCAGGCATGGACCGGCACACTGGAATCCGTATATCCGACCCGTTCGGATGTAGAGCAAAAGCCGGTTCCTACCGATGTGTTTGATACGAAAGAAATATATGTATGTAAACACAAAGTGGCCAAGCCAAGAGTCTTTATTCCGGTCTTTCCTGGTACGAACTGTGAATATGATTCTGCCAAAGCCTTTGAGCGGGCCGGTGCAGAAGTACAGACGGCTGTATTCAAGAATCTGGACGCTCAGGGAATCCGGGATTCGGTAGAATTGTTTAGCAAGGGTATTCGGGAAGCACAGATTATCATGTTCCCGGGTGGTTTTTCTGCCGGTGATGAACCGGATGGGTCCGGTAAGTTCATAGCTACTGCCTTCCGGAATGAAAAAATCCGGGAAGAGGTTATGAAGCTGCTACAGGAGCGGGATGGTCTGGCACTGGGTATTTGTAATGGTTTTCAGGCATTGATTAAGCTGGGACTGGTTCCTTATGGCGAGATTCGCCCACAGCAGGAGGATTCTCCGACCCTTACCATGAACAGTATTGGCCGTCACCAGTCTAAGATGGTCTATACAAAGGTAGTAACCAATAAATCACCATGGCTGCAGAAGGCAGTATTGGGAAATGTCTATGCAATTCCGGCTTCTCACGGCGAAGGACGGTTTGTGGCAAATCAGGAATGGATTGACAAGCTGTTTGCCAACGGACAGGTAGCCACTCAGTATGTGGATGTGGACGGAAATCCGACCATGGTAGAGGACTTTAATATTAATGGCTCTTACAGTGCAATCGAAGGTATTACTTCACCGGATGGACGGATTCTGGGTAAAATGGCCCATTCCGAGCGGCGGGGAGATTCCGTTGCCCTTAATAT
>JAIECC010000303.1 GCA_029068665.1 Lachnospiraceae bacterium | reverse complement strand
TTACAGGGCTTAGTATGTGTGCCGGATTATTGACCGGATGTAATGCCGGTACTAAGATGCCGGATTACAGTGAATATGTTACGCTGGGACAATACAAGGGAATTGAATATGAACCCTTGTCGGCAGAGGTAACAGATGAAGAGCTGCAGGAACAGGTGGACTATTTTCTGCAGATGATGGGGGAAACCACTGCCTTAACAGAAGGAACCGTAAAGGATGGGGATACGATTAATCTGGATTATATCGGCTATGCAGACGGAGAAGCCTTTGAGGGCGGCAGTACGGATGGAAATGGAACAGAGCTTATCATTGGTTCCCACCGCTATATTGATGATTTTGAGGAGCAGTTAATTGGCCACGAGGTAGGAGAAGAAGGTATTGAAGTCAATGTGACCTTTCCGGAGGATTATAGTAACCGGGATGGAACACCCAATGAAATGGCTGGCAAGGATGCTACCTTTGTCTGCAAAATTAATTGTATTTATCAGACCACATATCCGGAGAAGTTAACAGATGCACTTGTGGCAGCCAATACAAGCTATGATACAGTCAATTCCTTTATGGATGCCTTGAAAATGGATTATGAAACTTATAAAAAAGAACAGGCAGAAGCACAGAAACAGGTGGATATTATAACTGCAGCCATTGAAAATGCCACCATTAACAGCTATCCGGAGGAAGAAGTAACAAAGCTGGTGGATTTGACAATTCAGGGTGCCAAGGATACTGCAGAGGCACAAGGAATGGCGTATGAAACTTACTTAGGCTATCTTACGGATAAAAACGGGAATCCTTATACAGTTGAAACCTATGAAGCAGAGGCGGAGGCGTATATCCGGCAAGTGCTATGTGAAAAAATGGTGGTCTGTGTCATTGCTGATACAGAGGGAATAACAGTATCCAAGCAGGAAGTAGAGGCTTATGTAGAAGCAGAAAGCGCAGAAAATTCCGGTATAGATGCAGATACCATATACGCGAATTATTCCATGGAAGATCTGGCATATGCGGTTCTTTATGATAAGGTAATGGAATTTTTAATAGAAAATGCTATTGCAATTTAGAAATAAATAGTATATAATATCGTCTGTTGGTGCTACAA
>JAIECC010000302.1 GCA_029068665.1 Lachnospiraceae bacterium | reverse complement strand
CTCCAGAGACTCCGGAAGGGTGTCCGGCACCACTGCAAGAGAATGATAACGTGCCGCCTCGATTTCTTCCGGAAGTCCTCGAAACAGAGGGGATTTTGTATCAATCCGAACCCGGGACATCTTTCCGTGCATTAATTGTCCTGCATAAGAAACCGTAGCCCCAAAGGCCTCACAAATGGACTGGTGTCCCAGACAGACTCCTAAAATCGGGATTTCACTCCCCAGCTCCTTTACTGTCTGTATGCAGATTCCTGCATCCGAAGGCTTTCCCGGTCCCGGCGAAAGAATAATGGCATCGGGATGAACATTCCGGATTTGCTCTATGGTCCATTCATCATTCCGAATCACCTGAATATCCTGGCGTATGGAGCCAATCAACTGATATAAATTGTAAGAAAAGCTGTCATAGTTATCAATTAGTAAAATCATCAGTCAATCCCTCCCTGTGCTTCTGTCAATGCCTCCATGACAGCCTTTGCCTTGTTGATGCATTCCTGATATTCCGTTTCCGGTACACTGTCTGCCACAATTCCTGCTCCGCTTCGGACAAATACCTTTCCATTTTTCTTAAAGGCAAGCCGAATGGAAATACAGGTATCCAGATTGCCGGTAAAATCCAGATAACCAATGGCACCACCATAGATTCCCCGTTTATTATTTTCTAACTCATTGATGATTTCACAGGCCCGGATTTTAGGTGCACCGGATAAGGTGCCTGCCGGAAGCACTGCATCCACTGCATCCAGAGCTGTTTTATCTTCTCTTATCATTCCACGAACCGTGGACCCAATATGCATGACATGGGAATATCGTTCAACAGACATGTATTTTTCTACTTCTACCGTGCCAAATCGACTGATTTTTCCGATATCATTCCGTCCTAAGTCCACCAGCATATTATGCTCCGAGCATTCTTTTTCATCTGCCAGCAGCTCCTGCTCCAGCCGCAAGTCTTCCTCTGCCGTCTTGCCTCTTGGCCGGGTTCCTGCCAGTGGAAACGTATGCAGTACCCCATCCTCCAGCTTTACCAGAGTCTCCGGTGATGCTCCGGCGATTTCTAAGGAATCACTGGAAAAGTAAAACATATAAGGAGAAGGATTCAGAGTACGGAGCACCCGATAGGTATCCAGCAGACTCCCTTCAAAATCCGCTTCGAGCCGGTTGGATAAGACTACCTGAAAAATATCTCCTTCTTTAATATAGTGCTTTGCTTTCGTTACCATGTCACAGAATTCCTGCTTTTGAAACAAAGGCCGAATTTCTGATTTTAACCGGCCCGGCTCCGGAGCCTTTGGTACACCGGTCTGAACCAGACGGCACATTTCCTCCAAATCCTCTAAGGCTTTAGGATAAGATGTGTCTAAGTGTTCTGTGGATGCATTTACAATAAAAATAATCTTCTGACGGAAATGGTCAAAACAGATTACCTTATCAAACAACATTAAATCTGCATCATTAAAGTGCTCCTGATCCTCTGCATCCAGCTTTAGAACCGGCTCACTGTATTTGATATAATCATAGGAAAAATACCCTACCAGACCACCGGTAAAGGGAGGCAGAGTTTCCAGCTTGGGACTCTTATAATCAGCAAGAATTTGCTTTAGACAGGTACCCGGATGCTTTGTTTCAAAGCTTTCCTTTACTCCGGATTCATTTCTTACGGTTACAACTCCATTCAGGCAGGTGATTTCCAAGGTTGGATGATAGCCAAGAAAGGTATACCGTCCCCATTTCTGCGTATCTTCAATGCTTTCCAGAATATAACAATGGTTGCTGACATTCTGAAGGATACGAAGCACCTCAATGGGGGTCCGCATATCGGAATAAATCTCTCTACTAATGGGAATTACCTTATAGTCTCCCTTCCTTGCCAGTTCCTTTGCCTCTTCCAATGTTATCTGGTTCCTCATCGTAATCTCCTTCCATTCTGAATCTCTGTTGTTGATTCATCCATACCCGGAAACAGGTATAAACAAGTCCGACACGCCTGTCCGGCGGGCCGCAAATCACAAAAAGTCCCTGACATTCATAATGATTACTATGATTGCCACGGACGAATCCTCTTCATCAGATTTATTATACTAAGCATCCATTATTTGTCAAGGGGTGTCCTTAAATACTGAATCATTCCCGGTCCCAGCTGAGCCGTTGGTCTTGCCAAAAAACCATGGGATTCATAAAAGACTTCACGACCTTTGGCACACATCAGGCAAAGCATCATTTCCGTGTTCTCCATTCGAAATTCTTCTGCCTTTTGTTTTAATGCAGTCAGTACTTTTGAACCAATCCCTTTTCCCTGGGCCTGAGGCAGTACAATCAAGTCCTGTACATAGCAGATTACTGCTCCGTCTCCAACCAGACGTCCCATACCTACACAAGCGTGGTCCAGGTAAGCCGTTACAATAAACAAACTGTTTTTCAAAGCGGCTTCCGCCTGTTCCTTACGAAGAAGTTTCCACTGTACCTGACTGCGAAGTGCCAGATAAGTATCCACATCCAGTTCATTGTATTTCAATTCAACTTCATTCATTTGTTAATCCTTCTTCCTTTTCAAAGGGATATACGGACAGATAAGCCCTGCTCCTGCAGATACTGCTTCAGATCCATAATCTCTAATTCCTTATAATGAAACAAGGATGCTGCCAGGGCGGCATCTGCCTTTCCTTTTGTTAAGGCTTCATAAAAATGTTCTTTGGTTCCTGCCCCGCCGGATGCAATAACCGGAATCTTCACCTGCTCCGAAATCAATCTTGTTAATTCAATATCATATCCGGCCTTTGTACCATCACAGTCCATACTGGTCAGGAGAATTTCACCGGCACCCAGCTTCTCTGCCTGGATTGCCCACTCCACTGCATCTCTGCCAACATCAACACGTCCGCCGTTTTTGAAAATGTTCCAGCCGGAACCGTCTTCCCGCCGTCTGGCATCAATTGCCACTACCACACACTGACTGCCAAATTTATCTGCTGCATCCGAAATCAGCTGTGGATGATCGATTGCAGAAGAATTGATGGATACTTTATCGGCCCCTTCCCGAAGAATCGCCCGAAAGTCCTCCACGGTACGGATACCGCCGCCTACAGTAAATGGAATAAATACGGTCTCTGCCACTCTCCGTACCATATCCACTACAATACTTCTGGCATCGGAAGAAGCTGTAATATCCAGAAATACCAGTTCATCCGCACCTGCCCGGTCATAGGCTGCTGCTATTTCCACCGGATCTCCCGCATCCTGAAGATTCACAAAGTTTACCCCTTTTACTACCCGTCCTTTGTTCACATCCAGACAAGGAATAATTCTCTTTGTATGCATTTACTCCGCCTCCCCCATCTGAATAAAATTCTTTAATATCTGAAGTCCTGTAGAACCACTTTTTTCCGGATGGAACTGACAGGCAAAGATATGTCCATGCTCAACTGCCGCATGGATTCTGGCAGAATAAAAAGTAGTAGCAGCTACATCTGCTTCCTGCTCTGCCTGCAAATAATAAGAATGTACAAAATACACATAGGGATTCGGTTCCAGCCCTCTAAATAATACAGTTTCCGGCTTGACTTCCAGAGAATTCCAACCCATATGAGGAATTTTCAAATCCGGAGCATCAGGAATCTTCGTAATCCTGCCATCCAGAATACCAAGCCCGGATATCCCGTTACTTTCTTCACTGGTTTTAAACAGCAGCTGCAATCCCAGACAGATTCCAAGGAATGGAATCTCCCGATCTACCACATCATATATGGTATTGACCAATTGATATTCCCGAAGCTTCTGCATGGCATCCCCAAAGCTTCCCACTCCCGGCAGAATCACCCGGTCACTGTTTAAAATAATATCCCGGTCTCTGGTAATGCATACCTCCTGTCCCAGGAAGTTTACTGCCTTTTCCACACTTTTTATATTTCCTGCATCATAATCTATCACTGCTATCATTCTGTCACACCTTCTGCTGCATCTCCCTGACTTGCAGAGAAATCCATTCCTTCAGTCAGACTTTGAACCTGACTGGTATATGCAATATCATCCAGCTGCAGTATTTCCTTTGCCTGGTCCTCGCTCAGACCATACGTATTTATCAGTGCAGACAGAATCTTGGTTTTGGCAATATTCAGATCATCTGCAACATCCAAAGCCACTGCATCATCATAATATTCATCGTACTTATCCAAGCCCTGCAGCAATGCATCCAGAGCCAGCTTCGGATCGTTCAGAGTCACATAGTTCTGATATGCTTCATACTGACGTTCTACATACATGACGGTATAGATTTTATCTGCCAGATCCTGATGCCGCTCCTTTATTTCCACTCCAAGAATCTCCCGATAAGCCAGACCATATCTCTGACGCTCGAAATAATTGGTTGCCTTTGTTATGACCAGTGAATAATCAAATACGGAAGTACCCACAATCACAAATCCGCCTATGCCAAGGAAAAACAGAATTACAATGGCTACCAGAACCTTGTTCAGCTTCTTCTCCGGTCCTTCCTCTGCCAGCAACCGTTCCTCTTCTTCCTTTTTTGCTGCTTTCTTTGCAGCTACCTTGGCTGTTTTATCTGCCTGATCGGAACGCTTTTTCGCATCAGACTCTGCCTTTTTTGCCTTCCGCTGTTCCTTTTTCTCCAGCTTAGCCTGAAGCTTTTCTTCCTTCGCCTTTGCAAGAGCCTCCTCTTCCTCCGGCGTTAATTCATCATCCTCATCCTCACCAAACAGAATATCCCAGAAGGTCTTTTTCTTTGGCTCCTTCTTTATCTCTTCTACATCTGCCAGTTCTGGCGGGATTTCAAAATCCGGAATCTCATCCTCTTCCGGTATCGGCTGTGATGCCATCTTGCTGTTTTCTTCTATTCCCAGCATAGAGAATAAATCATCCATATCACTTTTTGACTCTGCCGACTTTTCAACAGCGGAAGATGCTTCCTCTTCTTTCGGAGTATCAATTTCTCCAAATACCTCCTGGAATAAAGCATCAATGTCAGAAGTATCACTTTCCATCTTCGTGGAATCCTCTTCTGTATCC
>JAIECC010000301.1 GCA_029068665.1 Lachnospiraceae bacterium | reverse complement strand
AGTCTGAAAGATGCTGTCCGTTTTCTGAAATTCTTTTGAATTTTCAGGGTTGTCTTATTGTTTAATTATCATGGTTCAATTGTTCATTTGCGGTGCTTATCGCACCGACGAACCTTATAATAGCACCCGCCATTTTAGAAGTCAAGAGGGAAAACAAAAGAAAGTTTATTCCTTGAATTTGTTTGTGTTGTATATACAATTGTCGACAACTTATCCACAAAAAAGGCATGTAAATACACATATCCACATTTTATCTCCGGTTTTCCACAATTTCGTTTTTCTTTTCCACAATACGATTCGCTTTTGACTCCATCCTTGCATTTACTATATAAAATAATTTCATAATGGGATATTGAATTATATTAAATCAATAGCCTCCTTTACATTAGAGACTCCTATCAAGCGCATTCCTTTAATAGCGGAAATGTTTGCTGCATTGGATGCCGGAAGAATACATGTGGTAAAGCCCAGTTTGGCCGCCTCTTTTGCCCGCTGCTCTGCCATATTTACTCCCCGGACTTCTCCGGTCAGTCCCACCTCCCCAAATATAATCGTGTGTTCATCAACAGGCCGGTTTCGATAACTGGATACCAACGCCAGTACAATTCCCAAATCAATAGCCGGCTCAGACAGACGAATGCCACCAGTCAGATTTACATAGGCATCACAACTCCCCAAGTGAATTCCCGCTCTTTTTTCTAACACTGCCATCAGAAGATTCACCCGGTTAAAATCAATCCCAACGGTTGTTCTTCTCGGCATCTGGAAATTCGTCTGTGCTACCAATGCCTGAATTTCAATTAGCAAGGGACGGGTTCCCTCCATTGAACATACAACCGTAGAACCGGAGGCATCCACCGGTCTTCCTTCCTGCATAACTTCGGAAGGATTTTTCACTTCTGACAGTCCATTATTCTTCATTTCAAATACGCCAATTTCATTGGTTGCTCCAAAACGATTCTTCACACCACGCAGAATCCGATATATAGAGCTGCGTTCTCCTTCAAAGTATAATACCGTATCCACCATATGCTCTAAGGTTCTGGGACCTGCTACAGTCCCTTCTTTGGTCACATGTCCCACAATGAAGATGGCAATATTTTTATTTTTAGCAAGCTGCATCAATTGATTGGTCACTTCCCGTACCTGGGACACACTGCCCGCTGCCGAAGTTACCTCTTCTAAAGTCATAGTCTGAATAGAATCAATCACTACCACTTCCGGTGTCACACGTTCTATTGCATTTTCAATACCGTTCAAATCCGTTTCACAATACAAATACATATCCTGCCGGAATTCTCCCAAACGCTCTGCACGCATCTTAATCTGCTGCATGGATTCTTCTCCTGATACATACAGCACCTTATGTCCGGTTTCTGTAAGATTCCGGCATACCTGCAATAATATAGTAGATTTTCCGATTCCCGGGTCTCCGCCAATTAATACAAGAGAGCCTGTTACAATTCCTCCCCCTAAAACCCGGTCTAATTCTTTCATTCCTGTGCCAATTCGTGTTTCTTCTCCAGTTGTAATCTCTAAAATACTGGCAGGCGCCGTGGCTACAGCCTTGGCTGTATGCTTTCCGGCGCCCGTCACTTTTCTTTCCTCTACAAATGTATTCCAAGCCTTGCAGCCGGGGCACTGCCCCATCCACTTGCTTGATTCGTATCCACACTCCTGGCAAAAAAACACTTGTTTTGTTTTCGCCATTTGTTCCCTCCTAATTATCTACGCTTTCTGATTGCCCTTGTAATTTGGTGCAATCCAACACCAGGACTCCTCCCAGCTTCGCTGGGCCCCTCCTCATGTTAAATTATACCATATCAATCTTTACCTTTGCAGTTTCATCCGGTGTCAATTCCACGCTGAAGCTTAATTTACCGCCCAGATTCGTCTTCATTTTACCAAGGTTGGTGTCATCTACATAAATCTTATACTCCTTACCTGCTTCCAACTCTAAGGTAATCTGAGCATCTTCCGTTCCTTCCACACCAAAAGTAACCTTTCGCTCTGAAATCTTCAGATCATGAACAACCGTACCCGGAACCGATTCATATACCATAGTTCCATTTTTTTCCAGCTTTGTAATTTCCTTAAAGGTCTTTATTTTGTATAAATCACCATTATACTCATAACCGTCCAGCTTTGCTTTCGCCGGCAATTCAATATTGCCAAAGCTTAAAGTGCCGTTCTCCTCAGTGCGGATTAATTCGTTAATTACTGACATTGCTTCATCCTCCTACTATACTACTGTAATTCATATACATAACCGGCGGTCATTCCTTACTCTTCCGGCCACTGTTTCTCCATCTCGACTCATAATTTGTATGCTATTATCATATCATGTCCCAATGATTTTGGCTAGTCTTTTGCCTGAAAATGAAGTTGTCCCTTTCGCACTGTGATACGTACCATATCACCATTCTTTATCCTGCCATCCAGAACGGCTTCCGCCAGGCCATCCTCAACATGTGACTGTATCGTGCGTCGTAAAGGTCTTGCTCCATATTTCTTATCGTAGCCTTTATCAAAAATATAATTTTTCAAATGACTATCGTAGCGAAGAACAATATTCATCTGTTCTTTTACACGTTTACTCAACTGCTTCATTAACAGATCCACAATCTGATGAATTTCATCCTCCTGCAATGCATGGAACACAATAATATCATCAATCCGGTTTATAAACTCCGGCTTAAAAATCCGCTTTACCTCTTCCATAACATTGTTCTTCATTTGCTCATGATCCCGCTCTGCATCCATGGCATTTGAAAAACCCAGCTGCTTTGGTTCCATAATGCGTCCGGCTCCGGCATTGGAAGTCATAATGATAATTGTATTCTTAAAATAAACCTTCCTGACTTGGGAATCTGTAATATGTCCATCGTCTAATACCTGAAGCAATATAA
>JAIECC010000300.1 GCA_029068665.1 Lachnospiraceae bacterium | reverse complement strand
TATAATTATACTTCTGCTGTTTCAGTCCTTTGTTTTATTTCGGGATGCATCTAATGGAAGTGTATTGGAAATCATCCGGACAGACCGGAATTATTTCCGGCATGATGGTAAGTGCTTTCTGGTTTTGACGATGATACTGACGATATACACCGGACTGATTTTACTGTTCTATATCGTCGGGGGAAGCTGTACCTATCCCGGCAGGCTGCCCCGGGAGGTGATTTTCTATTATATAAGGTTCATTGGTGTATATGTTTTTTTCAATGGTTTGGTGGCGATTCTGGCAGGCTGGCTGGTTTCCCGAATCACCAGCCGTCTGATCGGGTATCTATGTATTATCCTGATTTCGGTTTTGGTCAGTCCCATTCTGACTACTACCCTGAGCTTCTTTGCCATGTGGCATCGGGGACTTTACCATTTATTTCGGCTATTTGTGATTATGCCCAAGGGGGACCAAGCCATAAGTGATTTGGCGGTTCTGTTTCCCATGAATCTTTCTCTGGCATCCAGGACCTTCTTCTGGCTGGGGATAATGAGTGCCGCACTTGCACTTTATTATGTCCGGTCAAAGGACCGAAGGACCGGGCTGATACAATGGGGAGTTATGGGACTTGGGGTTCTGTGTGCGGCAGGCTCCTGGATTTACTCCGGACTGCCTGCAAGCTTTTATAATTGGGATAATTCTCTGGGTGTTACGGATTCCCTGTCCTATGACCAGTGGCATTATGTCATTGACGGTACGGAGCAGCAGTCCTGGGAGGATGCCTTTGTGGTACAGTCCTATGAGATGCACTTAAAGCTCAGACGGCAGATGGAGGCCCGGGTCACCCTGTATCCGGAGGACACTGCTTGTCCGACCTATGATATGACCCTATATCATCTGTATCAGGTGGATGAAGTAACGGACCAGGACGGGCAGCCTTTACCCTTCCAACGGGGAGAGGATTATCTGAGAGTAGAGAATCCATCCGGGAATCTGGAGGCAATCTGTGTGCAATATCATGGAGGCAGCGCCCGGTTTTACACTAATCGGAATCAGGTGAACCTTCCCGGCTGGCTGCCTTATTATCCCATTCCCGGCTGGCATGCTATCTATAACAGTGAAGAGTATCAGTATGATTGTAATACCCTGCCTTATGCAATTCCTTTTACTGTTACCATTGACGCAAGGGTTAGGGTTTACTCCGAACTGGACCGGGTGACCGGGAATCAGTTTACGGGAATCAGTTCCGGTCCTACCTTTGTGGCAGGTATGCTGCGGGAGGATTGTCTGGAGGATGGCATCCGGCTGGTTTATCCCTATTTATATGAATACTGCCATCCGGAATCGGAATACTGCCGGGAGGACTATCAAAAGCTTCTTACTTACATGCGGGAGTCCGGAAAAAAGACAATTATTATTACACCAATCCATGCAGGGGACAGTGCCTATATCAATGAAGGTGATTATGTTGTGGATTTTACAGTGTGGAAAAATATGGTGCAGGAATACGAAGCGACCGGTGAATTTTCCCGAATCCCACTGCCGGAGCCTACAGAGGAACGGGCAGTGGAACACTTTTTAACTGCCTATTATCTGCTTTATGCTACAGATGAGTATGAGGATTTCCAATATTATGACTCTGTACTGACGGATTATATGTGGATGATGGAGGAATGGGGCTATACCGAGGATGACTTTGAAGATTTTATCATCGAGCATCTGGGACAAGAGGAATGGGAGCGGATAAAGGAGATGAAACGATATGATGACGATTGAGAATTTATCGAAGAAATTTGGAAAGAAACAGGTACTGCAGGAGGTTTCTTATTCCTTTACCACCGGTGTCTATGGTCTGCTGGGACCCAACGGTGCAGGAAAGACCACCCTGCTGCGATGCATTCTGAAGCTGTATCATACCAAACCGGGGACGATTCGCATGGAGGAACCGGAAGGGACGGCTGCCATTGGCTATCTTCCCCAGAAGTCCGGTGTATTCCCGGGATTGACGGTAGAGGAGCAGCTAATGTACTTTGCAGATGTGAAAAAAATGCCGAAGCAGGACTGGGAAGAGGAAGTGACAAGAGTGCTGGAGCTGGTGAACCTGTCAGAGGTCCGCAAGGTAAAGGGCAGGAAGCTTTCCGGCGGTATGATACGGCGGGTGGGCATTGCCCAGGCACTGCTCAATCATCCGCCCCTTATTATTTTTGATGAGCCTACGACAGGACTGGACCCGGAGGAGCGGATGCGGTTCAAGCATATCGTAAGGGAGCTGCGAAAGGAGTCCATCGTGCTGCTTTCCACGCATATAGTAGAGGATGTGGAAGCGGTCTGCGATGAAATCCTGATCTTGAATCAGGGAAGACTGCTGGCTCATGGTTCTCAGGAGGATATCAGCAGAATCGCCGCAGGGAAGGTATATGAACTGACGGAGGAGCAAAAGCAGCCGGAGGATTATGTAGAGAAGGAAACCGAGGTGGATGGAACTACCATTTACCGGGTATTGACCGGCAGAGCGGTGCCGGAGGCAGCAGAAGTCAGAGCGAATATAGAGGATGGATATATATGTGCGTTGCGGGATATTTAAGAAAATGTATACGGGGGCTTTGGTTTCAGCTAAAGGGCATCAGTGTGTTTGCACTGGTTCCCATACTGGGACTGTATGGCTTGCTTCCCCTTATGAACTATCTGGCATATCGGTTTCAAGACGTTTCCGGGATGAGCAATATGCTGTATGATAACATATTGCGGATGTCACAGTATTTTATTCCCCTGCTGTCCGTATGGTGGATTCTGTTTGTTCTGGAGCATTATGTGGAGGAGCCTTCTCATGAACTGCTTTATCTGGATTACAGGCTGAAGCTGGGAGAATTATTACTGCTATATGTAGGATTTCTGATGCTTATGGTTCCCCTTTTTGTTGTGTATACCAGAATCTTTCCTACCTTCTGGTGGCTGTTCCTGAAGCTGGCGGTTCTGAATCTGTTCTATCTGGCAAGTGCGTATTGTGCGGCATATATATCCGGAAAGCTGCTTCCGGCAATTCTTCTGGTGCTTTTTTATACTCTTTATGTGATTGCGGAAAGTGCCACAGGGTTTACGGAGCATCACCTGCTTCCCCTGGGGGAAATGATCGGACCGGAGTTTTTAGAAGGGATGATTGCGTATATCCTGCTGGCTTTGGTATTGCTGATCATTGGTGGAATTGCGAACTACCTTTATCCGGAACGTGGAGGTGGTCCGGACTGATAGTGGAAAGTTCATAATTTCCTGTTTTATTTTATAAGCATTTCATGTAAACTATTTGAAAAAGAATGATTTTCTTTAGATGTTTTTTTCAAGGAGATGTACATGAGAGCAGAGGATATAATCAGATATGGATTGGGAAGCTTTTGCATTGTATTAATAGTTATCTGTCTGGGAAAAATGGTATATCAGTATGTACAATACAGAAGACAGCTTCGCTCCGGAGAGGAATATAATCCTGCGAAAAAGAAGGGGTGGGTGACTACTACAGGCAGATTTACAGGCAGGATCAATTCCCATCCCAGTGTAATAACGAAGTTGGGACTGAAGGAGCAGCCTTATAAAGAATATGAGGTGGAATACTATGTGGATGGTAAGACCTACCAAAAGTGGTACAAGTTTTATCCGACTCCGGAGCCTGAGGATGTGGAAGGAGATATTTCGATTGTTGTGGCATATTGTGAGAAGAAACCCTGGATGTTTGATATTGTAGAGATAAATTGGTAGACAATCTTGTTTCTTTGTGCTATTATAACAACGTTGTGATTTAGCCCACACTCGGATACCGGATACTCCGACCTTATCTTAGTGCAGGCTGTATAGAATAAAAGGAGGATGTAATTATGATTACAACAGAGAAGAAAGCAGAGATTATCAAGGAATATGGTCGTTCAGAAGGCGATACCGGTTCACCGGAGGTTCAGGTTGCATTATTGACCGCAAGAATCAATGATCTGACTGAACATTTTAAGGCGAATCCACATGACCATCATTCCAGAAGAGGTCTTTTGAAGATGGTAGGTCAGAGAAGAAATATGCTGGCTTACTTAAAGAAGAAGGATATTAACCGTTACAGAACCTTAATTGAGCGGTTAGGCTTAAGAAAGTAATCAGACCCGAACACAGACCATTCATTTGTAGCTGTATGCATATGGATGGTCTGTTTTTCTATAATGTAGATAAAAAATCTATCCGGATACCAGAATACAGAGGGAGACCAATACCGCTGGAAATCAAGGTGGAAGGTCCGGAGCGTGGCAGAAAGGAGCAGGAGAATGGATGGAAGAAATCAACTATGGACTGATTCTGGTCGCAGATGACGATAAAGATATCCTGCGTATTGTCCGGGAATATTTGGAACAGGAGCAATATCAGGTGATGACGGCAGAAGACGGAGAAGAGGTGCTTCGTATTTTGCAGAGCCGTAAGGTATCATTGATTATTATGGATATTATGATGCCAAAGATGAACGGGCTGATGGCAACTATGAAGGTTCGGGAAAGCAGTAATATTCCCATTCTGATGCTTTCTGCCAAATCCGAAGCCGATGACCGGGTCATAGGACTTTCTATGGGAGCTGACGATTATCTGGTAAAGCCATTTTATAAAAAGGAACTGCTTGCACGGGTTCAATCCCTGTTGCGCCGATATTATCAGTTCGGCTCTGCTGCAGACGGCGGCACTTCGAAAAAAGTATACTATGATTTGTGTCTGGACACAGAACGGAAAAAATTCTTTGTCCGGGGGACAGAGGTAAGTCTGACTGCAACAGAATATAAGATTCTGGATGTAATGCTGAGCCGTCCGGGAAAGATTTTCTCGGCAGAGGAAATCTATGAAGCTGTATGGCAGGATACGTCATATGCTATCGAGAATACGGTAATGATTCATATCAGCCGGATTCGTGCCAAGATGGAACTGAATCCGAAGGAACCGTAATATCTAAAGGTGGTGTGGGGAATTGGTTATAAAATTGAGAGAGAATAAGCTCTTTTATTATTTGCTGATGGGAATAGCGG
>JAIECC010000030.1 GCA_029068665.1 Lachnospiraceae bacterium | reverse complement strand
GTGGAATATATTAAAGTAGTAGTTGAAAAGTTTGAATATTACGTACCCGAATTGAGTCAAAAGAATGTTGTTGTGGATTATCATTATATGCCGAAAAATGAAGGAGAAGTCATTGATTCTCTGCCCCGGTCATTTCGGTTGGTTGAAAAAATAAACACAGAAAATTATGATCTGGTTCTTGTTTGGAATAGAAGATTTTTGACAGATGAGTGTATTAATTCCTTCTCAAATATATTTTGCATTGATCCGGCATTTTATAGAAATATTGATGCCAAGATATTGACCAGCTTAAATTATAAAATATCTGAAAAAGATTGGGATATGATATCAGAACAGAACTATCGAAAGATAGAAGCCATGTGCAATTCACACACGAAGGCTTTTGTCTTTGGAGCAGGACCTTCTTTTGAAGAAGGAAGTGAGAAAACCAGGCAGTTGACCGAGGCTGGTGATATCCGGATTGTATGTAATGCTTGTATACTCAATGAATACGCAATGGAGCAGTGCAGACCGAATCTATATGTATTGATCGATATTCTTTATTTGACATGGGATTATAAAGAACAATTGGATTTGATTGTAGATTATATGATAAAGCACAAGGGATTCTTAATTGTTCAGAAATGGTGGATGCCTGTACTTGAAAAAAGATATCCTCAAATAGAATCTATATTGATTGGAATGGATGAATCAGCATCGGAGGTTTGCTTCCCGAATTCAGAGCGACCTTCCGTTTATGCAAAAGCGCATAATGTCATAACGAAATATGCCATACCGATTGTTTCTGCTTTGGCACAGAAAATATATATAGCCGGTTGTGATGGCGCTCGAATAGTTGGAAATTCTTTTGAATGGGATCATTGTGACGGCACAAAATATATGGCAGCACAGGCTCTGACGTTAGAGCATTACGGCTATTTTGAAGAATTATTACAGTATGGCGAAACAGTAGGAAAAGAATACATTCCATTAACGGCTTCTAATATCCCGGCACTGAAGCGGCGTTTTAAGAAAAGATAAAGGAATGAGTAACAGGAAGGAGCAGATAAGATGCTGAATGATAAGACGATTTTGATTACCGGTGGAACCGGGTCATTTGGAAAAAAATTTTTGGAAATGATATTTGCAAGATATAATCCTAAAAAGGTAATTATTTACTCCAGAGACGAGTATAAGCAAAGTGTCATGAAGGTAGAGTATGCAGATAAGGTGGACATGTCCAGAGTTCGGTTTTTTATAGGAGATGTTCGGGATAAGGAACGCTTATATCGTGCCTTTGCAGGCGTTGATTATGTAATTCATGCAGCAGCAATGAAGCAGGTTCCGACATGTGAATACAATCCTTTTGAAGCAATTAAGACGAATATCCATGGGGCACAGAATGTGATTGATGCAGCATTGGATTGTGGAGTAAAGAAGGTTGTTGCCTTATCGACAGATAAAGCAGTAAATCCGATTAATCTGTATGGCGGCACAAAGCTGGTATCAGACAAGCTGTTTACTGCAGCCAATGCTTATCGGGGAGAGAACTATAAAACAGTTTTTTCTGTTGTACGTTATGGTAATGTAGCAGGCAGCCGGGGCTCTGTTATTCCAATATGGAAAAAACTGATTGAGAATGGAGAATCAACTCTCGGAGTTACCGACCTGCGTATGACAAGATTTTGGATTACCTTGGAGCAGGGAGTAGAGCTGGTTTTTAAAGCCCTGGAGGAATCCAGAGGGGGAGAGACTTATATATCAAAAATCCCCTCATTTCATATTGGTGATTTGGCAGAGGCGATGCTGCCGGGGGGTAAGATAAATGAATTCGGAATCCGGGAAGGGGAAAAATTGCATGAAGTAATGGTAACCAAGGATGATTCGTATACAACTTATGAATATGATAAACATTATATTATTTATCCACATTATGACTGGGCTAATTTAGAGAAAGATATTTTGCCGGGAGGAGTAAAGGTGGAAGAGGGATTTGAATATTCTTCTGAGAATAATAAGGAATGGCTGGATGTTGAGCAGTTGAAAAAAGCGTTGCAGAGAATATAGCTCATGATAATCCCGTTGTATAAGGCAGAATCTTAATTTGATGTAGTAATAAAAAGGTCAGGAGCGCAGAATGAATTTATATAATAAGATAAAAAATGGGGTATATATTATTGCTGAGATGTCTGCAAATCATGGTGGAAGGATAGAGAATGCATTTCGCATTATCGAAGAGGCGAAAAAAGCCGGTGCAGATTGTGTCAAGATTCAAACCTATACGGCAGATACATTGACAATTCCATGTGATAAAGAGCCATTTAAGATTACAGATGGTTTGTGGAAGGATTATACCTATTATGATTTATATAAGGA
>JAIECC010000003.1 GCA_029068665.1 Lachnospiraceae bacterium | reverse complement strand
TTTATATTATATTACTTTGACTGCGGGCCTAACCCCTGAACCGGTCAATTAGAAATGTTTGAAAGGTGACATTTATGAAACATATTCCAAACTCGTGCCTATATCTGCTTACTATTCTGCTTCTGATTCCTTTCTTTTCAGCAGCTTATAAACCTGTTGCCTGCTTTGCCCAGGAAGCGTCTGAAGGGGCAACCAGAATCTATCAGGGAATGGATGTAAGCGTCTATCAGGGCGATATTGATTTTGAACAGGTACGGGCATATGGAATCGAAGTGGTATATATCCGGGCCGGTGAGGGATATGATTATATTGATCCTTATTTTGAACAGAACTATACGAATGCGTTGAATGCCGGACTGAAAATCGGCTACTATCACTATGTCACTGCTTCCAATACAGAGGAAGCCCGGACACAGGCAGAATTCTTCTATTCCCTTATCAATGATAAAACCATAGACTGCTATCCGGTTATGGACTTTGAATCCTTTCCGGGGCTTTCCGTAGAAGAAATCAATGAAATCGGTGCTGCATATATGGAGCGGCTAAGCAGCCTGCTGGGATATACCGCAGCTATATATTCGGATGTTAATAATGTCGAAACCGTCTGGGATGCTTCCTTTTCCCAATATCCGCTGTGGGTGGCAGAGTACGGAACCGGTATGCCCCAAAGCATCGGAAACTGGGAAGACTGGAGCGGTTTTCAGTATACGGATATGGGAAATGTCAATGGTATTGACGGCTATGTTGACTTAGATTATTTTAAGGATTCCATCTTTATTGACCCATCTGAACGTCCGGAGCCGGAACCCACACCGGAACCTACGCCAAATCCAAATCCAAGCAATCAGACTTATACGGTAGTACGGGGGGATACCTTGTATGCCATTGCAGCACGCTACCGAACCACCGTTGCAGAATTAGCCGCACTCAACGGTATACTGAATCCCAATCTGATTTATCCGGGCCAGGTACTGACAGTTCCTACCTTCTCTGCACCTGTCTCTACCTATACGGTACGCCCTGGTGATACCTTATCCTCCATCGCCGGCAGATTCGGCACTTCTGTGGGAGAACTGGCAAGCATTAACAACATATCCAATCCCAATCTGATTTATCCGGGGCAGGTGCTGCGGCTGACGGATAATGCCGAAAATACTTTTTACAGAGTTCTGCGGGGAGATACCTTGAGCGGCATTGCCCTCCGGTTCAACACCACCGTTTCTGCCATTGCCGCCCAGAATCATATATCCAATCCAAACCTAATCTATGCAGGAGAAATACTGTCTATCCCGTAATGCTTTGTCATAGCTTGCTGTAAACATATAAATGCAGCCAGATACCTTATGTGTACCTGGCTGCACCATAGGCGGACAAGGAAGTCTTTTCAGTGAAAAAATGAGCTATAGAGTTTGAGACCCGTTACTGTCTCATACATCTCAGTGAATTCGTCCTGTGTTAATGCTTCTTCACCTGCATCTGTCACTTTCCAAAAATAGACTCCGTGCTCTGCCATATCCGGATGATTTTCCCTCCATTCCTCTGCATGTTCCGGATATTCTGAATCCTCCCCTACATCATATACATAATAAATTATCAATTTGTAATCTTTGATGAGATTCCATTCCTTATCATAATAACAATGTGTATATGGTTCACATGAAACAAGCGGAACATAAGACGATGCCGAATACATCAGTTCCCCGGCAGGACCACAGAAGTAGTATGCTGTCATATCATTCATATCCAGCAAAACACAGCTTGCACTATCCTTGTCACAGGCAAAAATCGCTATAATTTCATGATGTCCCCATTCTCCAACCTCTCTCTTTTCCTGCAAAATCAAGTCTTCAATCCCGTCCCCATTTAAATCAAGCTGCTGCCATTCAAGCTCTTCTTTCCGCCGTGAATACCACTCCGTCATGTACTCTGAATATGTGTCACCATCCGTAAATTCTCCCTCTAAATGTTCAAAATTCCCGCTTATCATTTCTTGCTGTATACTACCATTCTCAATTACAAGCTCTTCCTTGTCCAACACTGATATAGACGTTACATCGTTCTCTGATGCATCCTCTTTCGTATCCGCCGAGCTGCTCTCTCCGGCAGTATCAGAATGACCGGTATCCTCCATTACATTTTTTGTGGCATTTTCTCCTGTATTCCTCTGCCAGCTCTTCCTGCATACCAGCCATATGCCTCCGGCAATCAAAATCACTATAATCATAGTCTGAATAGCTACTGCCATTATTTTCTTTTTCGTATCCTTTGGGGTACCGTTTTGTGTCTCATCATTCATATTTCAATTCCCCTTTCCGTTATGTAAAACCTTCGTTTCTCTTCCTGCTCTGTCTGTGGTTTATAACTATATTTTTTCGTGTAAGCTATGGCATACTACTTTACTATCTACCGTATTTGAATAGATATCCCTACAATGGAATCCTGGTCGATATAAAATCTGGTTACAATTCCGTTTTCCGTATAAACATAGCCGCAATCATGCCTTTCTTCATCTGTCAGTTTTAATTCCTTCCCATATGCTGCCTCTAATTCTTCCAACGTATCCCCGATTGCGATTCCTTTCGAAGTATGAAACCGGGATGTATCCCATAAGTCTATCTCACATATGGTATATATGGAGGAGTCACCGGTCTTTCGGTTGTAATTCGTTGTGATAATGGAAACATCCTCATAGTCATAAAAATACTGATCATAATATTTTCCATCTATCATCTGGGTACCGATAAGCTGGGTAGGAGTTGAAACAGAAGGAATATATTCCTCCCCGTAATAATCACAAAACTTTTCGAATTCCATTCCCAGGGTCAGGGTGTACTCTCCATCGTATACAGAGGCCTCTTCCCCTTCCGGAATCGCCTCCATGCGAAGCAGGTCACTCAGCATTATAATTCCCTTTTCATCCTCATACTGTATGGCTGAGATACGCCTTCCTTCACCCGAATGATGCCATTCCTCTACAATCACATCACATTCCCTTTTTATTAGCTGATTTTCCGGTGTCCATTCTGAGGTATCCTCTCCCGTACCATAAATCTCATCAGAAAAGCAAATCCCTTCATAGGAAAGGGACTTTACTATATTTCCCCACTCCATTCCATCCTTGTATAATGCCACCCCACCATATTTATACATTTCATCTTCGTTCTCCGAATCTACATGTTCACATGTTTCACGCCAGCTCATACCTTCCAGTATGCCATCCGAATTATAATGTCCATATTCGACTCCAAGTGCGCCTATCATTCTAATCATACCATCATCATAACAGATTATATCTGACAGACGATCATCATAAAAATGCTCCCACTCCTGCCACGCATATAATTCTCCATCTTTCTCATGAAAAACAAATAAGTCTCCTACAGAAGCATTCCATTGCAACAATACCAGCAGCTCTTCTTCTTCATCCCCATCTAAATCCTCTGCCATAAAATGGACTCCGTAAATACTCCAGCTTTCATCGAATACATTATTTTTACCATAATGATACTCTTCATAATAATTAACCATATACATGTCCCGCTTCACAGCCGAATCATAAGCGCTGATTTCATTTTCTATAAAACTATTAAAAACAGCATGATTGCGAACCTCTTCATCCACCAGATACCAAACCATATCAGGCATTACCTTAGGAACGGCATTGGTATAGAGCTTCACTTCATCTGATTTTCTATGCTGTATATACATCAAGCCTATATCATCAATCAATACTCTCCACTTCCAATTATACGATGCGCCATATCCCTTTCCCACCATCAATATCCTGCCCCCGTCGATTTCATATTCATCCACGGTTTTGCATTCTTCCACATCCTGAACAAAAGTCTGGTAATTTCCTGCCAGCAATCCCTGAGCCTGATCAATCTCTTCCGTTGATAAGAATTCGTAGATAACTGGCTTCTCTGTCCCCTCTTCCGTCCGTTCTTCCATATATCCGAGTGCCTGTGCAAAGCCTGCCACGATATTATTCCGAATGCTTTCCTGATGCTCCGAAGGCAGCCGGAATGCCAGCCCCGGCATCTCGTATTGGGATAGCGTAAAATCCATATCAACTTTTTCATAGCCCTGCATATACTCCTTCATGACCTGACGAAAGGCAGAATACATTTCATCATCCATTCCTGCTTCCCATTTTTCTGTATCCCATTCCGTACAGTCTCCTGCCATATACCTTTGATCTGTAACACCTTCTATCTCATCTGCTAAGTAACGAATTGCATAAACCGGCTGGCAGGATACGGTTGTTCCGTCAAACGTACTTTCATAAAACTGATAATAATTATACTCATCATAATTATAAAAATCTTCACAGCTCAGATACCGGAATTCCCCGGCGGAATTTTGATATACATCCACATAATAGGAAGGAAAATATTCTAATTCACAATTCAACTCCAACCTTCTCCAACCACCATCGATGGCTCCACAATATATAACGGTTCCATCCTGTATTGTATATACCCGGATGAAATCCGGGAGACTCCGGGCATATTGACTGAGTGCAACCAACATTTCCGGCTGTCCATCCTGATTCAGGTCAGCAAGCTGAAAGATCCACGAGCTTGCCCCACTAAAATCTATACTAAGCAGCCCTTCATCACCAACCCAGTCATACTCCATATACGGGCGAATCTTCTCATCCCACTCCAAGGCCTCTAATTGCTCCAGTTCCTCTCCTGTCAAAATAGGCTCTAACTGCTTTGACCATAGCTCGATATACCAGGAATAGTCATAATCCTCCTCTTCCAGTGTCCGGTTACAGCCTGTCAATATCCCTGGCTCTTATAGAGATCT
>JAIECC010000299.1 GCA_029068665.1 Lachnospiraceae bacterium | reverse complement strand
GATATGGAAATGTGCATTATTTTGATTATACCACTTGTATAAGAGAAGATTATGTAATAGAAGATTGCAGTATTGAAGAGGCAACATTCTCATCTTCAACGGATTTTACACCGAGGGAAGGTATTCCTGTATTGTTTGAAGATACAAGAGAAACCCAGGACTGGATGCGGTAAGGAGGAGAACATGAAACGCTTAATGATAGTATTGATGTGCATTTGGGGAATCAGTAGTCTCAGTGGATGCATGAAGCAGAATGTAGTGAATGTTGAAGCGAATTTTTCGGCTTGTTCCGACTGGCAGACCGCCTATATTGAAAAGCTGGGTGAATGCAACACGGAGAATCAGAATGCCGGTGAAGGAATATATCATTCATATATACTTTATGATATAGATCAGAATACCATACCGGAGCTTATTTTACAGCTGGGCACAAAAGGGGAAGAGAGAGAGCTTGAGTGTTATACTGTTCAGGATGGAGAGATGATATTATTAGATCATTTTGAAGGCCAATATGCATCCTTTTATCCTTGTCCGGAGGAGAAAGCCTTGTTTATCAGAGAAATATGTGATGGGGCTATACCACTCCACGGTGCGTTGACAAAACTGACAATTGAAAACGGCGAAATGGTAAGGGAAAGTATATTAGAGAACGTAGAAGATTCGGAGGTTCTTTCTTTTTTAGAAAGCAGGAATCTTTTAGATAATTTTATATACGATCATACGGGAGTCCAGACTGTGCTTCCGATTCTGGAGTATGATACAGAGCGAATAGATGAAATACTGGTGCAGGATACTATGACCGAAGAGGAAGCTCGAGTTGCCATAGAAGCAGTATTAAATAATGAGGAAAAAGCATACCTGGTGTATGGAGATACTCAGACAAGCGTGGTGCCGGAATATAAAAATATCGGAATGGGAACCTTAGAAGAATTACTCCGCTGTGATTCTGCCATAGAGAATCTGCCGGACATCTGGCAGGAGGGAGTGATTCGAAGATTGACCTGGATTGATATGAATGGTGATGGAAGAGAGGAATGTATTCTGGATGTATATAATGAAGATGCCAGTCGGGTTTGGGTGGTAATGTTGAGCGCTCAGGACGAGATGGTGTATGCATACGTCATTCGGGTAATGATTACTGCAAGTGAATATGGTACACATTATTATGATGATGGAGTAATTGGACTAATGGTGGAAACCGGAAGTCATGGTCCGGATAAAACCTATGCATACTATGTATTACGGTTTTACAAAGACCAGATATATTATAAAGTGTATAAAGGTGATGTGAACGGGACAATAGTAGAGTGGGAAACAGCTCCGGATTTGTATGAATGAGGGAGATGTGATAATATGACCTCATAGTATAGATTTGGTTAGCAATAAATAAATTATAATGCGAGGGCAGAATGGAAGAAAGACATCAATTTGAATTTGATATTGAAGAAGCGGTAAGACGATATAGTGATATGGTATATCGTCTTGCCGTTTTAAATATGAAAAGCAGATTTGATGCAGAAGATGTATTTCAGGAAGTTTTTTTGAAACTTTTCCGGTATAAAAATAGTATTCAAAGTGAAGAGCATTTAAAAGCCTGGCTCATTCGGGTGACCATCAATCAATGCAAAAGTGCGGCGGCATCCGGACGGAAGCGGCAGACGGTATCACTGGATACTATGGGAGACATAGCGGAACCCATGAAAGAAGAGGAGTATTCAGAGGTGTATGAACTGGTCCGCTCCCTTCCCCTAAAGTATCGTCAGGTAATACATTTGTATTATTTTGAGGAATTATCCGTAAAGGAAATCGGGGACATTCTGAATCAAAAAGAGGGGACGGTGAAGACCCGGCTTGCCAGGGCACGAAAGCTGTTGAACCAAAAACTGGAAGGAGGATTTTTGGATGGAGAAATATAGGAAAAGCGTAGATTCACAGCATGCACCTCAAGCGCTGATAGAACGAACCTTAGAACGCATTCGGGAGGAGGAAAATCTGGCAGCTTCCGAAGTGATACTGAAAGAAGATGGCAGTGCATTATATAATAATGGCTATAATAGAAGGAACTTGTATAGAGGATTTCTGCTTGGGGCAGCAGGGCTTGTTGCATGTCTGGTAATCCTCGTAAGCATGTTTGTCAGCCGGCCCCGGCTTTCGTATAATCCGGTTTCCGACTCTATGCTTCGGGGTGGTCTGCCGGAGGGGGACAGAGAAGAACTGACAATGGAGGAATACAAAGCTTATCTGGGTGTTGATCTTTCTGAATGGCTGGCAGAGTATGAATGCAGTAGTTCCAAGATTTATGTAAGCTATGAGGAGGAAGCACAGACGATTTCCCCAAACATACAGAAGGATGAGGGAACATTTTATCTGAACGTAGATGAGCATGTGGTAATACTTAAGCTTTCCAAAAGCGGGCTGGATCTGCCGGAGGAGCTTGTGACCAGAGAGGCTTCTGTTCTAAACGGCATTGTAGTTTATGCAGGAGAAGAGGTTGAAAGCGGTAGGCTTTTTGCCGCTTATAATATAGGAGAGATACAATACTGTCTGATTTGTAATGACATGTCGAAACGGCAGTTTGAGCACTTGTTGAAGCAGTTGCTGCAGGAGGAAGAATGAAAAGGATACACCGGATAAAATTATGGATATTGCTTTTGGTATCAGGTATTGTTCTTGTACTTTTTCCAGCGGCATGTACGGGAATTTCCGAAGGGAATGATACTGCTACCCGGAAGGAAATCATTATGCTCTATATGGTGGGGTCTGATTTAGAATCCGAAAGAGGACTTGCCAGTGAAGATATTCAGGAGATACAGGACAGTGGCTTTGATGAGGACCATGTGCAGATTGTCCTGTGTACCGGAGGTGCTGCCCACTGGTGGAATCCTTCCATATCAGAGGAGGAATGCGGCATATTCGAGTTACGTGCTCAGGAACTGAAAAAAGTCAGTACATTAAACTATACAAATATGGCAGAGGTAGCCACCTTAACTGCGTTTATGGATTATGTATATAACAATTACACCGCCGACTGCTATAGTCTGATTTTGTGGAATCATGGAGGCGGTGCAGTTGTAGGCTATGGCGGAGATGAGAATCATGGCTATGATACCCTGACCTTGTATGAACTGGATCGGGCCTTGGGGAAATCCAGACTGATAGCAGAAGGAAAGAAGCTGGAATGGATTGGATTTGATGCGTGTCTCATGGGGATGCTGGAGGTGGCATCAGCATGCGCACCTTATGCGGAGTATCTTGTAGCATCGGAAGGCATGGCATCAGAGCAGGGCTGGGATTATGCTTTCTTAAGCAGTATTCGTGACGAGTCCTGTTTTTCCGGTGAGGTTACGGGACGGGAAATTGTAGATGCCTATGCTGCTTACTATGATTCCATGGAAACCTGTCAGCCGGAATATACCCTTGCCTGCATGGATTTATCAGAGACAGAGTATGTCATAGAAAAGCTGGAGGAATTCATCCTTACTGCCAGAACAGATCTGATGAACGGCAGTTATTCCAGACTGGCGAGGGAACGGGACAGAACCAAGGCATTCAGTCTGACCGAAATCACCGGCAGTTCTGTAGATTATGATACGGTAGATTTATATAATCTCTCAGAGCAGTTTGCGGAATACCATCCGGAGGAGGCCGCCGCGCTGCAGGAAGCAATCCGGAAGCTGGTGGTATATGAGAAGACCAATGTGGCAGATGCCAATGGAGTGGCAATTTATTTTCCCTATGAGAACAAGGAGGCAGCTCCTGACTGGCTGGCAGAGTATAACCGGCTTCCTTTCTGTGATACCTACGTAGAGTTTGTGAAAGGATTTTCCCAGGTGCTGACCGGAGAGCGTTTGACTAACTGGGATTTTTCAGGAACGGCATCGGTTAAGAGACAGGAGCAGGAGTATTCGGTGTCTCTTACACCGGAGCAGACAGAGCATTATGCACATGCAAGCTTTAGTGTATGGGAACGGATAGAAGAGAGAGAAGGATATGAGGACTGCTATGTTATGTGGACGGAATCCTCAGATACTACATTAGATGGGGAGGGAAAGCTTAGTGCTATAATGAATGGCAAGCGTTTCCTGTTGTATGATGATGCCGGACACAGTGTACCATGTAGTGCTATGGAGCTGGAGCGGAATGATGAATATGTCACATATGGAATCGGGGTATACCTTTCCTGGGTAAATAAGGAGGCAGAGGATTATGCATCCAAGTTTGGTTCGGAATGGGCAACGATCTATGTCAGAGTCGATGAAGAGAATCCGGAGGGTGTGATCACCGGAATTTATAAGGGATATGATAGTCTGGATATTCAGGTGCCAGGCAGGGTGTCTTATGAAATCGGGCAGGGAGTTACAGTTGCACCTTTTGCATTCATACGGAAAATTGCTTTTGATGCGGAGGGCAATGTTGCACCTTTTGAAGAATGGGAGAACAATTCCAATGCATTTGTGGGATTTCGATTGAACGGGGATTTGTCCGTTACTATGGTGGATATTGATTCGGAGGCAGAGCTGTGTCAGGTGTTCTTTATTACGGACACCCAGGGATATATTTATGAAACCAATTATATAGAAGAGTAAGAGGTGCAGATTCATTCAAAACTTGAAAATTATCCAAGCAACTGTAGGAGCTCTGTTGGTGTAAGTAAGGAAATCCCGAAATCTTCAAAGTCCTTTTTGTTGCGGGTAATAATATAATCGCAACGAATGGATTTTGCACAGACAGCAACAAGACAATCTTCAAAGTCTTTTGATTTTTGTTGGAATGCCAGAAGGACATCATTATTGGTAACGCTGTATACTTTGACGATTTCAAGAACCTTTCCGATTGCTGTATAAGCAAGTTCAGTGCTGTGCATGTACTTTCTTACCAGATAGAATATATCTGTTATACAGGAGGCCGATACAAAGCCATCCAGCTTGTGTTCCTCACAAAGCTGGAGAACCTTGTATGAATCCCCTACAAAAGGCTCTCGTTCAAGCAGCACATCTA
>JAIECC010000298.1 GCA_029068665.1 Lachnospiraceae bacterium | reverse complement strand
GTGGCAAAGGTAACGGAACCGACACAGGGCACCGATGCAAAAATCGAATATTTTTTTGAAACAAATCCGTTAGCTAAACCAAAGCTTAATGAGGATGGAACGGTAGACTTTCATCAATTGAATATTTTTACCAGGGGGGAGAAAGGGCAGCTTCTGGCTGTGCTTACACCGGAAAATCTGGGAGAGAGTGGTTGTGATGTATTGGGAAATCCCATCCAGCCTCATAAAGTAAAGACAGCCAAGCTGAAATACGGAAAGGGAATCCGGTTGTCAGAGGATGGTCTGCAGATATTCAGTGAGGTGGACGGTGATGTAAAATTAGAGCAGGATACGGTTCAAGTCTCTGATTCTTTTACGGTATCTGCTGACGTGGATGCTTCCACCGGTGATATTATTTATGATGGTAATGTTATTGTAAACGGAAATGTCAGAACCGGCTTTAATATTCATGCCAAGGGTGATATTCAGGTGAAGGGTGTGGTAGAAGGAGCTGATCTCTATGCAGGCGGCAATATCGTATTAAGCCGGGGCATTCAGGGAATGAATCGGGGCAGACTGGAAGCCATGGGAGATATTGTTACAAAATTTATTGAAAGTGCTACTGTGAAGGCCGGTGGTAATGTGCGATCCGGTTCCATTCTACATAGTCAGGTGGAGTCTGGAGATACAATTATTTGTGATGGAAAGAAATCCTTCGTGATCGGGGGAAGTTTAAGTGCTGTGAATCTGATTGATGTAAAGGCCATGGGCAATCAGATGGGAACCATTACCAATGTAAAGTTGGGTGTAGATTTATCGGTTTATGAAAAATTGCAGATAATGAAGAAGGAATTTAATGAGAACATCAGTGAAATTGAAAAATGTAATCAGGTGCTGATTTTATTTAAAAAACGTCTGGATAGCGGACAGGGTATTCCGGAAAATAAAATTCCGATGATTCGAAATGCGGGGAATAGTAAAATCCGTTTGTCGGAACGGCAGGAAGAATTAACTCTGCAGATTGAAGAGGCAAGGCAGTTGATTGAGGCGGATACACGAGGAAAGCTGCGCGTAAGTGACACCATATATCCCGGCGTACGGATTTTGATCGCGAATACATCCTATGTTGTAAGAGATGTCATGAAGTATAGCCAGTTTTCACTGGCAGACGGTGAGGTTGTTGTCACCAGTTATTAGGAGGTGGTAGTTATGATACGACCGGTTGAAATGCAGATGATTCTGCCTCAGGCCAATCAGGTAGGGATGCAGCAGCATACTGAAAATCAGCATGCGGCCGTGCAGAATGCACAAGGTGCAACCCAATTGGCAAAGGAAGTGAAGCAGAACTCGGAAACCGTAATTCCGAAAGAGAACCCGGATCTGATGGAATATCGTTATGATGCCAAGGAAAAGGGGAATAATTCTTATGAAGGACAGTCCAGAAAGCGAAAGCGAAAAAGTCAGGATGGGGATTCTCAGGAAAATACAAAGGAAAATGCAGAGGTTTCCTGGGTTAATTTTGACATAAAGGTATGACAGGAGAGTAATCATGTATGCAGTATTAATTGTTACAATTGTTGGAATTATATGTATCGTTGTCAGCTTCATGCTGGTAGGAAAGGAAGAACCCGTTTCCGAAGAGGAAGAGAATCCGGAGGAAAGGAACCGGATTACTGATGATTATGAACTGAATGAAGAGGAACTGGCTATTCTGCAGCGGAAGGTCAGTGATAAGATTTCACAGGATGTGAATGAAATTATTTACAATGCAGATCAATCATTATCTACCATGACGAATGAAAAAATGCTGGCTCTTGGTGATTATGCAGTTACAGTCTGCGATGAAATCGAAAAGAATCACAAAGAGGTCATGTTTCTTTATAGTATGCTGAATGACAAGGAAAAGGAAGTAAAGGAACTGGTATCAGAGTCGGATGCTAAGATAGCTGAATTGAAAGAAGCCAGTGAACTGGCATTGGATGCCTATGTAGGGGAATCAGTGGAGTTAAATGTTGCTGAACCAATGGTTCCGGATGAACCGGAAGCCATTATGGAGATGATGGAGGAGGAACCGGAAGAAGAAGAGGATAATACCAATGACATTATTCTTGGAATGAAGCGAAGCGGTATGAGTATCATCGAAATTGCCCGGGAGCTTGGACTGGGTGTAGGTGAGGTAAAACTGGTAGTGGATTTATATCAAGGAGATGCGAAATGAAACGAAAATATTACCTACGGGGAATTGGTGTAGGAATTCTCTTTGCTACAATTATATTATTTACAGCCTACAGTATATCCGGCCAGGGAAAAATGACCGATGAAGAAGTGATTGCAAGAGCGGAAGAACTTGGAATGATAAAGTCCGGAACCTTATTGGATAACTTACCCAGACCGTCTTCAACGGAGGATACGTCAAATTCCTCCCAGTCCGATCCATCTACAACAGAAGATGTGAATTCAGAGGATTCCGGTACGGATACAGAAACCAGCAGTGAGAAGCCGCAGGAGCCGGATACCAGCAGTGAAAAGCCGCAGGAACCGGATACCGGTACAGAAGCAGAGGATCCGAATGTCAGAATGGTAAGCTTTACTGTGGTCAAGGGTATGAATTCCTGGAATGTGGCAACGATTCTACAGGATCAGGGTGTGATTGCAGATGCGGCGGACTTTGATGCCTATCTGGAAGCCAATGGCTATTCGGCCCGGATTTCTACCGGTGATTATACTATCGCCGTAGGCTCGGACTATGAAACCATAGCAAAGCTGTTGACAGGAAACTGAGGAGTTAAGACTGCTTGTTACTATTCACAGCCACTTCACCACACATGCGCACTCGTCGCACCTTACGGCGCTCCAGTCCCGCTCCTTTCGGAGCTAAGACTGCTTATGTGGGTGAAGTGACTGATTCCAGTCGGATGAAAATGGGCAAGCGGCTTCTTGCAAGCAAGCTTGCGAGCCAACTTGCCCATTTTCATCCGGCTGTGAATAGTAACTAATTTATACAAAATCTGCTTGCATATCAGCAGGTGATATGGTATTATAGCACTTGGTGTGATGCCAGAAAATAATCACCGGAAGGGATGACCTGTGTGGTGCCGCTGCTCGTGGTAAACAGGTTAAGGAAGTTCCGGGAAGAAGAAACCATGGAGGTAAGAAAAATGAGCGTTATTTCAATGAAGCAGTTATTGGAAGCTGGTGTGCATTTCGGACATCAGACAAGAAGATGGAACCCTAAGATGGCTCCATACATCTACACAGAGCGGAATAGTATTTATATTATTGATTTACAAAAGTCCGTTGGTAAGGTAGATGAAACTTACAATGCGATTAAGGATTGTGTTGCAGATGGTGGTACTGTTCTGTTTGTAGGAACCAAGAAGCAGGCTCAGGAAGCTATTAAGACTGAGGCAGAACGCTGTGGTATGTTCTATGTAAATGAAAGATGGTTAGGTGGTATGCTGACGAACTTTAAGACCATCCAGACCCGTATTGCCACACTGAAGAAGTATGAAGAGATGGAAGCAAATGGAACCTTTGAGGTACTGCCTAAGAAGGAAGTTATCCAGATTAAGAAGGAAATGGAAAAATTAGAGAAGAATCTGGGTGGTATTAAGAATATGAAGGGTCTTCCGGATATCATTTTTGTCGTTGACCCGAGAAAGGAACGAATCTGTATTCAGGAGGCTCATACATTAGGTATTCCGTTAGCAGGAATTGTAGATACCAACTGTGATCCGGAGGAATTAGATTATGTAATTCCTGGTAATGATGATGCGATTCGGGCAGTGAAGTTAATCGTTTCCAAGATGGCAGATGCTGTAATCGAAGCAAATCAGGGTGAAGATGCTCTTGTTGAAGAAGCAGTAGCTGAGGCTGAGGAAGCGGCAGAAGAGTAATCCAATAAGTGAAATCGGAAGCCTTAGCCGGAAGGACTAAGGCTTTTCTTAAGAAGATAAATATATGAGTATGGAGGAAATAAAAATGGCTATTACAGCAGCAATGGTAAAAGAATTAAGAGAGATGACCGGTGCAGGTATGATGGATTGTAAGAAGGCACTGGGTGAAACCGATGGCAATATGGAAGCAGCCGTAGAATTATTAAGAAAGAACGGACAGGCAAAGGCTGAGAAGAAGGCAAGCAGAATTGCTGCAGAGGGTCTTTGCAAGGTTGTTACCAATGGGGATCAGGTTGCGGCTGTTGTGGAAGTAAACTCTGAGACAGACTTTGTTGCCAAGAATGAAAAGTTCCAGGCATTTGTAGAAGCAGTTGCAAATCAGGCATTAGCCTCATCCGCTTCTGATATGGATGCATTTATGGCAGAGAAGTGGGCGGCAGACGAAAGCAAGACCATCAATGATGTACTGGTAGAGCAGATTGCTACTATCGGTGAAAAGCTGTCCATCCGCCGGTTTGAAAAGGTGGAGGCTGCCAATGGATGTGTAGTTACTTATACTCATGGCGGCGGACGGATTGGTGTTATTGTAGAGGCAGCTACGGAAGTAGTGAATGATGCAGTGAAGGAAGCGCTGACCAATGTTGCCATGCAGGTAGCAGCGTTGTATCCAAAGTATGTATCTTCTTCCGATGTGTCTGAGGAATATAAGAATCATGAGAAGGAAATCTTACTGGCTCAGGCAAAGAATGATCCGAAGAATGCAAATAAGCCGGAGGAAATCTTAGAGAAGATGATCATCGGCAGATTGAATAAGGAATTAAAGGAAGTATGTCTGTTAGAGCAGGAATATGTTAAGGCAGAGAATAAGGAAACCGTTGCTAAGTACTTAGAGAATGTATCTAAGGAAAATGGCACAAATATCTCGATTGTAAAGTTCGTTCGTTTTGAAACCGGTGAAGGTATGGAGAAGAAGGAAGAGAACTTTGCAGAAGAGGTTGCAAAGCAGATGGGAATGTAAGCAATTCCAAATTCAATAAACTGGTTGTGATAAATAACCTTAAAAACGCTGGGAACAGGTATGTTTCCAGCGTTTTTTTGTGTATAGGGGATATCGTGGGTTAATATAGAGTATCA
>JAIECC010000297.1 GCA_029068665.1 Lachnospiraceae bacterium | reverse complement strand
ATTCTAATTTGACCGGTGGAAAAGAGCAGTTACAAATCCGGTATGAAGAAAATGTAAAAGAAGAAGAATATGCCGGATTGCTGGATCAAAAACAGGAATTGGATTTGAGATATCAATCTACACAGTATGGACCTCACAGAGATGATATGGGATTTTATATCAATGATATTGAGGTTCGGAGGTTTGGTTCTCAGGGGCAGCAGCGTACTGCAGCATTATCCCTGAAGTTGGCTGAAATAGAAATAGTAAAAAAGAGAATTCATGATACACCGGTATTACTGCTGGATGATGTAATGTCGGAATTAGATGAAAATCGCAGAGATTATTTATTACACTCTATTGATAAATTACAAACGATCATTACCTGTACGGGATATGATGATTTCATCAAAGAGAGAATGAATATAAATAAAGTTTATAAGGTTGTAAAAGGACATGTTTATCCGGAAGGAAAAATAGAAAATTTAGGATAACGTGGCATAAGCTGCAGGAGGTTTTTAAAATGGCAAACGATTATGGAGCTGAACAAATTCAGATTCTGGAAGGACTGGAAGCAGTTCGAAAAAGACCCGGTATGTATATCGGAAGTACATCTGAACGAGGATTACATCACTTGGTCTATGAAATTGTGGATAATGCGGTAGATGAAGCCCTTGCCGGATTCTGTTCCGTGATTGATGTTACAATTAATGAGGATAATTCCATAACAGTTGTTGATAATGGCCGGGGTATTCCGGTAGGAATGCATGCAAAGGCTGGAATACCGGCAGTAGAGGTTGTATTTACCATCCTTCATGCCGGCGGTAAGTTCGGCGGTGGCGGATATAAGGTATCCGGTGGTCTTCACGGCGTAGGTGCTTCTGTAGTTAATGCATTATCAGAATGGCTGGAGGTAGAAATCAGCCGGGATGGCAAAGTCTATCGGCAGCGGTATGAACGTGGACATGTAATTTATAAATTAAAAGAGGTTGGAACTTCCACTCATACGGGAACCAAAATTACCTTCAAGCCGGATGCTGATATCTTTGATACAACGGTTTATAATTTTGAGACATTAAAAGTCCGTTTAAGAGAAACAGCATTTTTAACAAAGGCTTTAAAAATTAATTTAAATGATAAAAGAGAAGATCCGGTAAAGGAGCGTACTTTCCACTATGAGGGTGGTATTAAAGAGTTTGTAGAGTACATAAACCGACATAAAGACCCATTATACAATAAAGTTATTTATTGTGAAGGGACAAAGGATAATATTCTGGTAGAGGTTGCTCTGCAGCATAATGATTCCTTTAATGAATCAACTTACAGCTTTGTTAATAACATTAATACTCCGGAGGGTGGTATGCATCTGACCGGATTCCGAAGTGCAATTACCAAGGTATTCAATGATTATGCAAGAAATAATAAGCTGTTAAAGGAAAAAGAAGATAATCTATCCGGTGATGATTTAAGAGAAGGTTTGACTGCAATTATCAGTATTAAGATTGAAGACCCTCAGTTTGAAGGTCAGACCAAGCAGAAGCTGGGAAATTCCGAGGCAAGAAGTGCTGTAGAAAATATAGTAACAGAGCAGTTGACTTATTTCTTAGAGCAGAATCCTGCCGTTGCAAAGATTATTATCAACAAAGCGGTATTGGCACAGCGGGCAAGAATTGCTGCAAGAAAGGCAAGAGACGTTGCAAGAAAAAGCAACCTGGCAGATAGTATGTCGCTTCCGGGTAAGCTAGCAGATTGTTCGGACAAGAACCCTGCAAACTGTGAAATCTATATCGTAGAGGGAGATTCCGCCGGCGGCTCTGCAAAGACCGCCAGAGACAGAGGCACCCAGGCAATCCTTCCTCTTCGCGGTAAGATTTTAAATGTGGAAAAAGCAAGAATTGACAAGATTCTGGTAAATGAAGAAATCAAAGCGATGATTACTGCATTCGGTACAGGAATTCATGATAATTTCGATATATCCAAGCTTCGCTATGGAAAAATCATTATCATGACCGATGCCGACGTAGATGGTGCTCATATTGCAACCTTATTGCTGACCTTCTTCTATCGATTCATGCCGGAGCTGATTCGTCAGGGACATGTATATCTGGCACAGCCGCCATTATTTAAGCTGGAGAAGAATCGTAAGGTGTGGTATGCCTACAGTGATGAAGAATTAGATAAGATATTGAAGGAAGTTGGAAGAGATTCCAACAACAAGATTCAGCGTTATAAAGGACTTGGTGAAATGGATCCGGAACAGTTGTGGGAAACTACCATGGATCCGGAGCAGAGAATACTGCTGCGGGTAGCCATTGATGAAGAGAACGAATCCGAAATCGATCTGACCTTTAATACTTTGATGGGTGATAAAGTAGAACCACGCCGGGAATTCATCGAAGCAAATGCAAAATTCGTTAAGAATCTGGATATTTAGGAGGAAATAACATGGATGACAGTACAATCTTTGATAAAGTACATGAAATAGATCTGCAAAAAACCATGGAACGTAATTATATTGATTATGCCATGAGTGTTATTGCTGCCAGAGCCTTACCGGATGTGCGGGATGGATTAAAGCCGGTACAAAGAAGAATCTTATATTCTATGATCGAGTTGAATAATGGACCGGATAAGCCGCATCGTAAATGTGCCCGTATTGTCGGTGATACCATGGGTAAATATCATCCTCATGGAGACAGCTCCATATATGAGGCATTGGTAAAGCTGGCACAGGAATGGAATACCCGTTATATGCTGGTAGACGGACACGGCAACTTTGGTTCTGTGGATGGCGACGGTGCTGCGGCAATGCGTTACACAGAGGCAAGACTTTCCAAGATTTCCATGGAAATGCTGGCAGATATCAATAAAGATACCGTTGATTTTATACCCAACTTTGATGAAACGGAAAAGGAACCGACAGTTCTTCCAAGCCGTTATCCGAATCTGTTGGTAAATGGTACTTCCGGTATTGCCGTTGGTATGGCTACGAATATTCCGCCTCATAATCTTCGGGAAATCATAGATGCAGTAGTTAAAATCATTGATAATCGTATTATGGAGGATCGGGCAACCGATCTGGAAGAAATCCTGTCCATTGTGAAGGGACCGGACTTTCCAACAGGTGCACAGATTCTGGGTACCGGTGAAATCGATGCTGCATATCGTACCGGTCGTGGAAAGATTAAGGTTCGTGCAGTTTCTAATATTGAGCCTATGTCCAATGGAAAGCAGAGAATCGTAATTACTGAGCTGCCGTATATGGTAAATAAGGCACGATTGATTCAAAAGATCGCAGAGCTGGTAAAGGATAAGAAGGTAGAAGGAATCACAGATCTTCGGGATGAATCCTCCAGAGAGGGTATGCGGGTTGTTATCGAATTAAGAAAAGATGCCAATGCCAACATCATATTGAATAAATTGTATAAGCATACTCAGCTTCAGGATACCTTTGGCGTTATTATGCTGGCACTGGTGAACAATGAACCGAAGATTCTGAACCTGCTGGAAATGCTGACCTATTACCTGAAGCATCAGGAGGATGTAGTTACCAGAAGAACCAAATACGAGTTAAATAAAGCAGAAGAGCGCGCTCATATATTGCAGGGATTATTGATTGCTCTGGATAACATTGAACGTGTGATTCAGATTATCCGTGGTTCCAAAAATGTAGGGGAAGCAAAAGAAAAATTAATAGAGGAATTCGGCTTATCCGATGTGCAGGCTCAGGCAATCGTAGATATGCGTCTGCGGGCATTGACCGGTCTGGAACGGGATAAGATTGAGAATGAATACCGGGAATTAATTGAACGGATTGCAGAGTTGAAAGCGATTCTGGCAGATGAAAAGAAGCTGTTGGGAGTGATTAAAGAGGAATTATTAATCATTTCTACCAAGTATGGTGATGAGCGCAGAACTGCAATCGGACCGGATGAGGATGAGATTGCCGATGAGGATCTGATCAAGCGGGAAAATGTTGTTATTGCAATGACCAAACTGGGTTATATTAAGCGTATGACGGTAGATAATTTCCGTTCTCAGAATCGTGGTGGTAAGGGCATCAAGGGTATGCAGACCATTGAGGATGATTTCATCGAAGAACTGATCATGACTACAACCCATCACTTCATTATGTTCTTTACGAACATGGGACGGGTCTATCGACTGAAAGCATATGAGATTCCGGAGTCCGGCAGGACAGCCAGAGGAACGGCAATTGTAAATATTCTGCAAATGCTGCCGGAAGAAAAGATTACGGCAGTGATTCCGATTCGGGAATTCAAGCCGGGCAGGTATTTATTCATGGCAACCAAAAAGGGTATGGTAAAGAAAACCCCGATTACGGATTTCCAGAATATCCGTAAAAATGGTCTGGCGGCAATTACTCTTCGGGATGAAGATGAATTAATCGAGGTAAAATCAACCAATAATAAGAAGGAAATTATTTTGGTCAGCAAGCTTGGTATGTGTATCCGTTTCCTGGAAACCGATGCCAGAAGTACCGGACGTACTTCCATGGGAGTAAAGGGTATGAATCTGGGAGCGGGAGACGAGGTAATCGGTATGCAGTTAGATACCCAGGGTGATGATTTGCTGATCGTTTCCGAAAATGGTATGGGTAAACGTACCTCTATGGATGAGTTTACACCACAGAACCGTGGCGGTAAGGGTGTGAAGTGCTATAAGATCAATGAGAAGACCGGTAATGTTATCGGTGTAAAGGCAGTAAATGAAAACAATGAAATCATGTTGATTTCTACAGAGGGTATTGTAATTCGGCTGCAGTGTAAGGATATCTCCCAGCTTAGCCGGGTTACCTCCGGTGTAAAGCTGATTAACATGGATACGGAAAATAATATAACAGTTGCCAGCGTTGCAAAGGTTCGTGACAGTGATCCGGAGGAAGATATTCGCAATTTGGAATCTCAATTGCAGGAAGAGCAGGATACCGGAACGGTAGAAGAGATTGTGGATGACGAAATACCTGAAGATGTAGATGATAATACAACCGAATCATAAGAAATGTAAGAGGAACGATGGAAACAATCGTTCCTCTTTTTAGATGAAAAGAAGGATATAGTATGATTAAGCTTATTGTAACGGATATGGATGGAACTTTCCTGAATCATCGTCAGGAGATAACCGAATACAACCGGTCTGCCATTGAATATGCCCAGTCCAAAGGAGCAGAATTCATGATTGCCACAGGGCGGAATTATACCACTATCCGACCAATGCTGGAGCAGTATCACATTACCTGTTCCTGTATGCTGTTAAATGGAGCGGAGTTTCGGGATAAGGCAGGAAATATAGTGAAGAAAACTCCTATTTCTTACGAGAAGGGGAAGGAATTAATTCGTCTGTTGGAGTGTCAGGGTTTTTATCCGGAAGTGATGGATAGCGACGGATTTTACAGTATTTATTCCAAGGAGCAGGCAAAACTGGGGATGCTTGGACGGATGCGATGCCTTCATCCTCAGGCATCAGAGCAGGAGCTGGAAGCATTGATGGTGGATTCCATATTCTATCAAAAACTACAGTATGCAGATTCTCTGGAAGAATTGCAGGAGCAGGGTATTGAAATATCGAAAATAATAGTATTTCACCAGGACCGGAAACTGATAGAGGAGACAAAGGAGAAGATTCACCAGCTGGGAGGTCTGATTGCAAGCTCTTCTTTTCCGAATAATATTGAAATCAATGACATTCATGCACAAAAAGGAATTGCATTGTCAGAATATGTTCAAGAGCAGGGAATAGAAAAAGAAGAAGTCATGGTTTTTGGGGATGGTTTAAATGACTACTCCCTGTTTACGGAATTTCCTAATTCCTTTGCACCTGTAAATGCCATGAAAGAAATTAAGGAGATAGCAGAAACCATAATTGAAAGTAATGATGAAGATGGAGTCGGAAAAACCATTTTCCGGTGCTTAAAATGACATAATTCTTTCTTTTCGGCTAAAGAATAGTCATAATTGTGAAAAATGTAGGGTATAATTGTGAATAAAATCAATTGTAGAAGCAAAATTGACGTGATATACTAAAAAATGTAGAAATATTGGTAAAGGGGGATTGTATGGACTTTAGAGAATTGATGCATTTAACAGATGGAGCAGATACGCTGAGTGGTATCATGCTGTATGTACTTGCCGGGATTGGTGCATTATTGGCGATATTGCTGATGGTATGGTTGTTGTTCAAGCTTTCGGCATTTATACAACGGAAAAAGAACCATACAGTTCAAAAAAACGAGCCAACAGATGAAGAGCAATTATTCGGTGATTGATAAAGGAGCTTTTTGCATATATGAGAACCATACAGACAGATACAATTATTGAAAATATAAGGGAAATGTGTATCGAGGCCAATCTGCATTTATCCACAGATATGGAACAGGCGGTCTTGCAGTCAGAGCAGACAGAAGACTGTGAACTGGGCCGGCAGATTCTTGGACAATTGCGGGAGAATATGAAGATTGCAGCAGAGGATCAGATTCCTATTTGTCAGGATACAGGAATGGCGATTGTATTTGTAAAGCTGGGACAGGATGTTCATATAGAGGGTATGAATCTATCAGATGCTATTCACGAAGGAGTTCGTCAAGGTTATCGGGAAGGATATCTTCGAAAATCTGTAGTAAAGGATCCATTAATACGAGAAAATACAAAGGATAACACACCAGCTATTATTCATTATGACATTGTTCCCGGTGACGGGCTGGAGCTTCTTGTGGCACCAAAAGGATTTGGAAGCGAGAATATGAGCCGGGTATTTATGCTGAAGCCTGCAGACGGGATAGAAGGTGTAAAGGCTTCCGTTCTTCAGGCGGTAAAGGATGCAGGACCGAATGCCTGTCCCCCTATGGTAGTAGGAGTGGGACTTGGAGGAGATTTTGAGAAATGTGCGATTCTGGCGAAAACGGCGTTGACCAGAAACATTGATGAAGGTTCCAGTCTGCCCCATATTCGTAAGTTAGAAGAAGAATTACTGGATGAGATAAACCGGCTGGGAATCGGACCGGGAGGTCTGGGTGGTAAAACCACAGCATTGGCAGTGAATATCGAAACCTACCCTACCCATATTGCAGGTATGCCTTTGGCAGTTAATATCTGCTGTCACGTAAACCGTCATATAAAGCGTCTGATATAGGAACAGAGCAGCATTCACATTGAAAGAGAAGATTAAATGGAAAAACATATAAAAACACCCATGACAAGGGAAATGGTAAAGGATCTTCAGGCAGGAGATTATGTTTATATAACAGGAACGATTTATACCGCCAGAGATGCGGCTCATAAAAGAATGTATGAGTCTATGCTTGAAGGAAAAGAACCACCGTTTGAATTAAAGAACAACATTATATACTATCTGGGACCTACACCGGCGAGAGAAGGTCAGGTAATCGGATCTGCCGGACCAACCACCAGCTCCAGAATGGATAAATATGCTCCGTTATTAATGGAACATGGTTTGTCCGGAATGATTGGAAAAGGAAAGCGATCACCGGAGGTATTAAAGGCAATCAGGGAATGTACCAGCGTATATTTTGCTGCGGTAGGCGGTGCAGGAGCATTGCTTTCCAAGTGCATAACAAGGGCAGAGGTAATTGCTTATGAGGATCTGGGGACAGAAGCAATACGGAAGCTGGAGGTAGAAGATTTTCCTGTTATTGTAGTTGCAGATTCCGCAGGAAATAATCTGTATGAGACAGCAGTTGATGATTATAAAAGAGAGCATATTAAAGCAAGTAATCCGCAGGAAGGGGGTTGTGAAAAATGAATATGACCAATTGGGAAGCAGAAAGCTTTTATCAGGCAATGTGTAACAGCATAGATGGATATGTGTTTGTCTGCAACCATCCAACCTGTAATTATGAGGTAACGCTGCCGGATGATTTTATTGAAGAATTCGATTTGCCACAGGATTATACAAATAATTATTTTGATGCATGGCTGGAACGGATTCATATTGAAGATCGGGCAAAGTACAAAAATGCTCTGATAAGTATGTTTGAAAATAAAACACAAGCATTCTGTCTGCAGTATCGTGCCCTGAACCGGAATCTGAAATGGGTCTGGATGGAAAGCCGCGTCTACCTTAACTTTGATGAGGAAGGAACTCCAATTATGCTGGCCGGTATTATCCGGAATCTGGGCAGGCAGAATCAGTTAGATCATGTTACGGGTCTTTTGAATAAATATGCATTTCGTGAAACAGCAAAGCAGAAAATCAAAGACAATATACCATTTGGTATTCTATTGATGAATATTGATAATTTTCGTCATATCAATGAGTTGTATGATCAATCTTTTGGAGACAGTGTATTACGGGCAATCGGAACCTATATTCAAAGCCGGTTGGACAGCAATGCTTCTATATACCGTCTGGATGGAGATGAATTCGGTATTTTAATTACGAATCCGCAGTCAGGGCAGGCAGAAGCGTTATTTCAGCGGATTTCCAACCATTATAAGACGCAAAAGGATTTACAGGGAAAACGCTACTACTGTACCTTCTCCGGTATTTATTACGAGTATGAAGAAGGGATGACATATCAAAATGTGGTTAAGGCATTGAAGGTTGGAATCAGTGTTGTAAAGCGTCAGGGAAAGAATCATTTAATTAACTTTGAGCCGGAATTCCTCCAGTATAAGGAACGGGAATTAGAATTAATTGAGCTTCTGCGGAGTTCCATAGAAAATGACTTTGAGAACTTTGAATTGAACTTCCAGCCTCAGGTCTATGCAGACTCGAAGGTATTAAAAGGTGCAGAAGCGCTGTTACGCTGGAGGTGTGAGAAATATGGTAAGGTATCACCGGTGGAATTTATTCCGCTGTTGGAAAAGACCGAAATGATTCAGCCGGTAGGAAAGTGGGTATTTCAACAGGCTGTGGAGATGTGCCGCCGCTGGGTTTATATTTATCCGCAGTTCAGTATGAGCATTAATGTATCCTACCTGCAATTATTTGATACCCAGTTTGTAGACTTTATGCATGAGTGCATTGAAGAGGCAGGAATCAGCTATCAGAATATCATTGTGGAAATTACGGAAAGCAAGTTCATATCCGATAAGGAACTGTTAAAAAAGGTATTTAAATCCGTTCGCTCCATGGGAATGAAGATTGCAATGGATGATTTTGGAACCGGTTACTCCTCCCTTGGATTATTGAAGGAAGCACCGGCGGATATCGTAAAGATTGATAAAATATTTGTTCGGAATATTAAGGAAAACAGCTTTGACTCTTCTTTCATACGTGTTGTTGTTGAATTGTGCCATAAGGCAGGTATTAAGGTTTGTTTAGAGGGCGTAGAGGAAGATGAGGAAATGAATGTGGTTTCCGAGATGGATCTGGATTTTATACAGGGATACCTCTATGGAAAACCGGAGGATTCTGAGAAATTCTATCAGCTATACTTAAATAAAGGCAGTGTATAACAGAAATGATATCAAAGTATTAT
>JAIECC010000296.1 GCA_029068665.1 Lachnospiraceae bacterium | reverse complement strand
ATTTTATTACTATATTCTTTCTTCTAATCCTCACTTACCCGCTTCCTGCGGATAATCAAAGCAACGGACATACAAACAAGACTTACGGCAATCTGTATTCCAAAGCCCAGCCAGACTTCCTGAGACTGTTCTGAAGTCAGTGTGGAAAATTCATACAGTAGTATATTCGCATTTTCATACCAATACACCGGAAAGAACTGTGCTGCGGTTTTCACCCCTTTACTCATGATATCCAGATCCACAAAGGTACCGCACAAAAAGCACATGCCCAGTGCAATTACATTAGTAAGCCCATTCACTGCCATACTGTCCTTTACCACATTTCCAACCAGATATGCAATGGATGCCGCCACCAGGACCATACAGGCGGAATTCATTATATAATATCCAAGATGAACATCCTTGAGCAGTTCTCTGCCATATAACCCAATAGGCAGTATCATTAAAAACAGGTAGGTGGCAGCACACAGCAATCCAAGTGCAAGAATTCCCTGTAAACCCTGTCGAAATACCGAAACACCGGAGCTGTTAATCCTCCGTTCAATCTCCTTGCGGTTAAAGTTATTCAGCACATAAGAAACCACATAGCAAAGTGCATACAGCAGTGGAAAAGGCAGATAACGATAGTAATAATGATACAATGCCGTTTCTGTTCCATGTCCGGCTGCATTCCTTATTTCTACCTGAGCCTCCTGTTCCATAACATAAAGTGTCTTCTCTACAGCTGTTTCCTCATCCAGTCCTATCCTGCGGTAAGTGCAATAAGTATTCAGATATGTATCAACTTCCATATCCGCATACAATCCCCGATACATGCCGTCTCCCGGACGTTTCGTAACCTCCATGACAGCTTTTCCTTCCATAATCTGACTTTCTGCCTCTTCCGGTATCTGCAGCATATAATCCAGGTCTTCATAATAAAGCTTCTCTGCCAACAGCTCCCGGTCGACAGTCTCTGTAATCACATCATGCTTCCTGCTTAAACACTGAATCAAACCTTTGGAAAATACACTCTTCTCCTGATCGATTACGGCAATGGTAAGCCGGGTACTCTGGTACACGGAACCGGAAGTGTTGCCCTGGGAACTAAATCCATACATCATCAGCATAATGGAAAGGAAAACTCCCAGATACAAGGCCATATACCCCAGATTCCGTTTTATAATTTTCATATATCCCTTAAATACTGTCATAGCGTTCCCTCCTGATTGCACAATATGATACGATTAACAAGCCAATACTAAACAGTGTCAGAATAATCAGATCATTCCGATACCGGACCGGATCATTGTAAATGCTAAGACAATAGAAGGCATCACTAATTACGGCAGCCGGATTCAAACGGTTTATGATAGGACAGGCAGTATCAATAATATGCTTCATATTGCCAATCATCAATCCTGACATAAAGCTCAGGAGCATACTAAGTCCTACATTGATACCGATTTTGACCGGTAAGGACAGCTTTCCGATACTGCCAATGGCGATTCCCATACATACGCCAATCATATCTCCAAAGAAACAGGTCAGCATCATGCCTCCCCAGTGATTTCCCAACTTAACCCCCAATACAAAGTTCAGATAAATCAACAGCACCATCAGACATACATATACTATTATAAAGTTCACCAGGAATAGTGCCAGTATCATATGTCCCTTTTTCGCCGGGGTTACGCTTCTTCTTGCCCCCAGAGTTGATATGTTTGCCTGAAGACACATAACACCGCTCATTCCCAGAAAACATCCAAAGAGACATGCCATTGCGATTAAAGCAAAAAAATACGACATATTGGAATCCAGATTTTCTCCCCCTAAGGATACTTCTTTGATAAAGCTTTCCGAGTCGGTCATCTCCCCTATCGTTTCCAACATAGGAACCGTCAAATCTCCATTTTCAAAAATATCCATATAAATGGATTCATTTTTCAGGTAAGCAGACAGAATGCCCTCCAGAATGGAAGAATTCAGACTGCTGCTCCGTATAACCAATGCAGGCTCCTGCCTGATATAATAAATGCCTTCTACTTCACCGGTATCCAGTGCTTCTAAAGCCTCCTCCTCCTGCATCTCTGTCAAACGCAAGGTGGTATCCCCTTCTCTTTCCTGAAATACCTCAAGAAACAAAGAAAATCCTATGTTCTCTTCCTCCTTCACCACCGCAACGGGTATGGTTTCCCATTCCCGATTATTGGTACTTCCAAAGGATACATAAAACAGGGTTCCCAGAATGACTGGAAATGCCAGCGTCCAAAATATGGATTTATCCCGAAGGGTGCTTAAAAACTGATAATAAATGATATGCTTCATATTTCCTACCCTCCCTTTAATCCCGAAGCTGCTTTCCCGTGATTTCGAGAAATACATCATTCAGGGTCGGCAGCTCGGAAAATACCCTGCCAAATACCACCTTTTGTTCCTGTAAGTATTGCAGCACATGAATCAGATTATGCTGTCCTTTTCCACAACGAACCACCAGTGTGGTATCCTGATATTCCACTTCATATACATTTTCCATATGACGAATATACTCCACCTGCTCTTTGGTAATGACCACAGACTCAATGGTGACAGTCTCACCGGTCTTGATCATATCCTTAAGCTCTTCCTTCGTACCGGAAGCAACACACCGTCCATGGTCAATGATTGCAATACGGGAACAAATCTGCTCTACCTCTTCCATATAATGAGAGGTATAGACAATGGTAGATCCCAGACGATTCAACTCCTGAATTTTTTCCAGAATCTTATTCCGGCTCTGGGGATCTACTGCTACTGTGGGCTCATCCATAAAGATCAGTTCCGGTTTGTGGGCAATACCACAGGCAATATTCAACCGCCGCAGCAAACCACCGGAGAGCTGCTTTGGCTTCTTCTTCCAGTGCTCCTCCAGTCCCACGAACTGAATGGCCTCTTCTACCAGCTGGCTTCTTTCGTTCCGATCCTTCACATACAGACCACAGAAGTAATCAATATTCTCCTTCACATTCATTTGATCGAATACTGCCACATCCTGCAGCACTACTCCAATCCGCTTTTTCGCTTCATAACTGTCCGGCCGCATTTCTTCTCCAAAAATGCGGATACTTCCCTTATCATACCTGAGCAGTGCCAGCATACAATTAATGGCTGTGGTCTTTCCGCTTCCGTTGGGACCTAACAATCCAAATACTTCGCCCTGCCTTACGGACAGGTTCAGATGATCCAGGGCAAGGGTTGTTCCATATCGTTTTACCAGATTATCGATTTCTATCATTTTTTTCTCCATCCTCGTTAAATATTTTCAAAAATACCATTTACCGGTTATTCTCATCATATCGAAATGAATTACAGATTGGTAGTGAGAATTGTCAATCCGCGAATATGACAAATGTCACTTTTTTACCCAATGGTTGCATTCCCATCCGCAAATCGTTTACACTAAGAACAGATAGATTGGAAACAAAGGAGAAATCATGCGAAAATTCATCTGCTGTGGAATTATTTTTCTATATTGCCTTATCTTAAGAATTACAATGGGCATTTCACCTATGCTTATTTTTTGTATGTTCTTAAGTCTTTCCCTGAATACCCTTTTATTTCTATTTCCGAATGCAGGACGCTATTGCCTCTGCCTTCTCTGGATTCTTGCTGCCGGCATTCAGCCGGAGTTCCTATGGTTCCTGCCTACGCTTTTTCTGCAGATATCTCTGCATTACATGGAATGCTTTAGGAGTTCTTCCCGGCTGTGGGAGAAGAGAAAGGATGTTCTGGTTCTATTGGCAGCCTGCATTCCAATCCTGTACCACCATGCTGTTTTCACTGTGAATACTGCTCCTGCCTTTGCATTTGCCATTTTATTCAGCATCTTCCTTGCCTGGATGACCGTCTCATACGAGCAGCTTCATTATCAGTTTATCCACTCCTTGGATGAGCATACGGAGCAGCAGATTCTGCTTAAGGAGAAAAATCAGGCCCTTCTGGCCAAGCAGGATGCTGAAATCCATGCCGCCACTTTAAAAGAACGCAACCGGATTGCCCGTGAGATTCATGACAATGTAGGTCATCTGCTTTCCCGCTCCCTGCTTATGACCGGCGCTATCCAGACTATAAATCAAAGTGAAGAGCTGCAAATACCCCTGCAACAATTGGATTCTTCTCTGAATCAGGCCATGAACAGCATCCGGGACAGTGTGCATGATCTTCACGATGAATCCCTGAATTTAGAAGAGACTGTAAAACAGTTAGTGCAAGACTTCCAGTTCTGCCCTGTGGCACTTACCTATGACATGGGATATGAACTGCCAACGGAGATACGCTATACATTTCTTTCGATTACAAAGGAAGCTCTGGCAAATATTATCAAACACAGCAACGGGACCAGCGTCAGGCTTACCATGCGGGAGCATCCCTGTCTCTATCAGTTGGAAATTGCAGACAACGGAACACAAATAAAACCTTCTTTTTCAACAACAAAAGGAATCGGTTTAACCAATATACAGGAGCGGATATCACAATTGCATGGAACCGTGACCCTGTACACGGATCATGGATTCCGCATTTTTATTACCATTCCAAAGACATAATAGCTTTACTTTTGTGATTGATTCAAATTAACGGAGGATTCAGTTATGGAAATTATACTTGTAGATGATGATTTTTTCATCACAACTGCTCTAAAGACCATTTTAGAAGCAGACAAAGACATTCATGTAGCTGCAACCGGCAGTACGGGAGCTGAGGCAGTTGCACTCTATCGCCAATATCAGCCTCAGGTCCTGCTCATGGACATCCGCATGCAGGAGTTGAACGGATTGGAAGCCTCTGAACAGATATTGTCCGACGATCCGGAAGCAAAGATTCTCCTGCTTACTACCTTTTTGGATGATGAATATATTATCCGGGCGCTCAAAATCGGTGCCAGTGGTTATCTGTTAAAGCAGGATTACCAAAGTATCCTGCCTGCTATTCATGCAGTTGCAAGCGGTCAGACCGTATTCGGCACGGAAATCACCGCCAAGCTGCCGAAGCTGCTTTCCGGAAGCTCTGCCTTTGCCTATCAGCAATACGGGCTCACCCAACGGGAATACGAGGTCATTCAAATGGTGGCGGATGGACGCAGCAATAAAGAAATTGCGGAGCAGCTCTTCCTAAGCGAAGGAACTGTCCGCAACTATCTAAGCACCATTCTGGATAAACTATCCCTTCGGGACCGTACCCAGCTGGCTATCTTTTATTATCAACACATCCGCTCATAGCCTTTATTGAAGCTTCAGGTCTCCCTCTTTAATCCAGCCAAGCTTTCGGCAGATCAATCCAAATACCCAAGTCAGAACTGCCGGAAGTACAAAGCTGATCAACACCAGTCCCAGCCAGTCCATAGCAGTTATGCCACTTCTGGTTCCTGCTGCGATATCATTGATCCAGCCGGTATAAACCCCAATCTGCCCTACCAGACCACAGGTACCCATACCGGAGGAAATAGCTTCTCCATTCATCTGCATCCGGAACACACAGGTGGCAATAGGTCCGGTTATGGCAGAGGTCAAGATCGGTGGTATCCAGATTCTTGGATTCTTCACAATATTTCCCATTTGCAGCATACTGGTGCCGATTCCCTGAGAAATCAGACCTCCTACCTTATTTTCCCGATAACTCATAACTGCAAAGCCCACCATCTGGGCACAACAACCTGCTACTGCAGCACCACCGGCAAGACCGGTTAGACTTAAGGCAGCACAAATCGCCGCACTGCTGATTGGAAGTGTCAGTGCAATCCCTACGATTACAGACACCAGAATTCCCATCATAAGCGGATGCAATTCCGTTGCCCACATAATCAGCTTTCCAACTGCGCTTGCCCCTGCACCAATATAAGGTGCAATTCCCATGGAGAGCAACACGCCGGAGCAAATCGATACTAAAGGAGTTACCAGTATGTCAATCTTGGTTTCCTTCGATACCAGCTTTCCCAGCTCTGTTGCGATAATAGCAATCACAAGAACCGCCAGTGGACCTCCCGCTCCGCCTAACGTATTGGCAGCGGTCCCTACTGCCAGCATGGAAAACAATACTAACGGCGGTGCCTGCAAGGCAGAAGCAATGGCAACTGCCATAGCCGGTCCTGCCACGCTTTTTGCAAAACCTCCAATATCAATCAGTATCTGGATATTCAACTGCTGCCCCAGAGTGGCTACTATAGTTCCAATCAACAGGGACGCAAACAAACCATTTGCCATTGCACCCATAGCATCAATAAAATACCGCTTTGCTGATATTTCTATGTTCTTCTTTTTTAAAAAGGCCGTTACCTTACCTTCCGGTTTCTGATTTTTCTCTTCTGTCTTTGTCATAATTTAGTCCTCAATCCTCTCCTGTTCATCCCGCAGCGATTCCGGTTCATAATCCCGCAATTCCGCCAGATATCCCTGTTCATCCAATGCCTCTTCAATCAATCCCAGAATTTCCTTGTCCTTTGCCCAAACCGTATGATAATGAAAGCCGGAGGTAGCATTTTTCAAAGGACTGGATTTACCTGCCCGCAATGCTTCCGAAAATTCCTGTACATCTCTTCTGGAACCGATATTCAACTTAGCCCGAACCTCTCCATAGACCTTATGATAGATAAACACATCCTCAATCTCGCCACCCAAATCCACAATCAGGTTCAACTCCTGCTCCGTTTCTTCATCCGTATGATATACTTTAAATACCTTACTTACTCCCTGTTGCTGCAAAATGTAGCCTTTGGGTGTGGACAGAATCTGATATCCCTTGTCCCGCAGTGTTCCTATGTCCTGTACTATGATCTGACGGCTTACCTTCAGCATTTCTGACAAATAGCTTCCGGATAATGGTTTTTCCGATTTCCGAAGCAATTCCAGCATTTTCTTTTGTCTTAACTCAACAGCCATGCTCTCACCCCTTTTTCAAATTCCTTCCTGTTATCATCCTGCTGCCTTCATAAATATAACCGAAAGTATAACACCTCACTTTACTTCTGTCAATACAGATGTAAAGTGAGGTGTAAACTCCCTGTTATATCCAATCTATTTACTTAAATCCCAATTCGTTCCCCATGGTCTGCCTGTAGCATTGCCATTACAATTCAATATCCAGTTCCACCGGACAATGATCGGAACCGAAAATATCCGTATGAATCTTTGCATCTATCAATTTGTCTTTTAGTCCTTCCGATACGCAGAAGTAATCAATCCGCCACCCTGCATTCTTGGCTCTTGCGCTGAAGCGATAGGACCACCAGGAATAGATATCTGTCTGCTCTGGATAGAAATATCGAAAGGTGTCGATAAATCCGCTTTCCACCACCTTGGTAAAACATGCTCGTTCTTCATCGGTAAAGCCGGCATTCTTTCGATTCGTCTTAGGATTCTTCAGGTCAATCTCCTTGTGTGCCACGTTCAGGTCACCACAGAAAATAACCGGCTTCTTTTCCTCCAGCTTCTTCAAATAAGCAAGGAAAGCCTCTTCCCATTTCATACGATAAGGCAGACGTGCCAACTCATTCTGGGAATTCGGTACATAAACGGTAATCACATAATACTCCGGATACTCCAGAGTGATGACTCTTCCTTCTTTGTCATGCTCCTCTATACCAATACCATAGGCTGCGGTTAAAGGCTCCTGCTTTGTAAAAATTGCTGTTCCGGAATATCCCTTTTTCTCTGCATAATTCCAGTACTGATAATAACCCTCCAGCTGCAAATCAATTTGCCCCTCCTGCAGCTTGGTTTCCTGAATACAGAAAAAGTCCGCATCCAGCTCCTGAAAGCTTTCCATAAAGTTCTTTTGCACACAGGCCCGTAAGCCATTTACATTCCATGAGATTAATTTCATCCACCTATACCTCTTTTCTATTATCCCTATCTCCGCCTATTCCAGCTTCAACTGGAATTTCGAACTGCTTTTCTCCTGAGAACCTTCGTCTATTGAACGTTCTTCCACTGTTGCTCTGTCCATTTCCATTGATTCCTCTGTTCCCACTGGCTGCTCTGCTTTCAACCGGGAATATCCAAGCGGAATTGTGTCTGCAGCGGCTGTCTCTGCTTTTTCCAGCTTCAATATATCAATAAAGTCCAGAATCTCCTTTAATTCATTATAGCTTTTCCCGATTTCATATGCAACGTCTAAGGTGTTTCCCATATTAGGTTCAAAAATACCGGAGACCTGATTCCGAAGAATATAGACCTTATCATCTGCAAAGCGAAATACGGTATCTCCCCATAATTTCAATTGCAGTAAATATTCCATAAACTGTGGTGTCAACACATAAAATACCAGATGAGCATCCGTTGCATACACCTCAAACTTCTCGTTGAACTGTAGATTTTCCATTACTACCTTTTCCATATTTTTTATATATGCATTGGTTTCTTTTGTTTTTATAACCATTTCACCCTGTATTGACTTATTAAAATCATAAACAGATACTCTGCCACGAAGTCCTCTCTGCATGTTCAGCAGTTCAGAGTTTTCTGCACTCATTTTTTTCTTTACATCTGCCTGCCGGTAACGAATTCCCTTATATACTCCTTCTATATAATCTTCCGATTCAATCCCATTTAATTTCGTTGCTATCACTCGAAAACTTTCCAGTTCATTGATGGAAAATCCCTGTGAAGGTCTGTATTGAAC
>JAIECC010000295.1 GCA_029068665.1 Lachnospiraceae bacterium | reverse complement strand
GCTTCCGATGGATGTGAAGGTTGCGAAAGCAAACGAAGAGATTTTAAGCGGCAATAGTCAGTCTGCAGTTCGAATGACTGCATTGAATTTTATTGCCCAATATACGGAAGAGGGGGGCTTTGTCTCGAAGGATATTCTGAGCCTGCCTGAGGATCGGCTTTATCTGCCTGCCGAGGGTAGAATTGCCGTGGCTCTGACTGTCCAGATTACAAATCCGGCCAGTGAGATTACGGAAACAAACTATGTATATACCCTGCCAAATGGTATGGTAACCACTGGACAGGGAACCACATCGATATTGGATAGTAATGGAGTAGAGATTGGCAGCATGACTACTTCAGATACGACTATGACCCTGCGTTTCAATGAGAGGGTGTTGGAGAATGCTGACACTACAGCGAATCTGGAACTGTATGGCAGGATTCCGGCTGTGTCTTCGGAAGAAAATGCGGAGTGTATGGTTTATTTTCCGATTCTGGCTTCCAATAGCAGCAGGGGAATCACCATTACGAATTCTGTGTCATCTATGAATGTTGCACTGACGGAGGAGGATGGGGAAGACCTATCTGAGGAAATGATACCTGAGGAGGCGGTATCTGATTTATCGATGCCGGAGATCGTGGGAGAGGATGTACCCCTTGCCCTTGCTGCCGGAGGAACCGATATTTTTGATAATACTACCATTACGTTACCGAACATTGGATTGAAGGCCTCCTATAAGAATGAAGACGGAACGACTACAGTAGTAGAACTGACACAAAATGACAGTTTTAATATTCCGTATGATGCGGAAATTAATATGGAGCTGAACTTTGTGCTGGGAAATGGTACGGCAATCGACAAGAACAAAACTTATACCTATCGGCTTCCGGATACCATCCGAGTAGACGTGGAGGCGGATCATCCGTTAGAGGATCCGGCTACCGGTAAATCCATCGGAACCGTTCATATATCCAAGGACGGAACCCTGACCTTCCGGTTTGATACAGATACGATTGGTAGCAATAAACTTGTGCCGTTCTATGTAAGATTTGCAGGCGGCTTTAGTGAGGATATGCAGGAGAGTGGAAAGCATGCAGATATTAAGTTCCCGACCGAAACGGGAACCTTTGATGTCCATATTGATACAACGGATTCCAATGAAAGCAAGGAAGATAAAGAGCCTGGTGATGTATTTATCCAGAAATCCGGCGCTCAGGTAATATCAGTCAATGGAAGAAACTATATTGAATGGACAGTAGCTTTGGGCTTAAATGGCCGGGAAACCTTAGATGGTGTAATTCATGATACCCTGCCGGCAGGATTGACTTATGCAGCAGTCCCTGGGTATCCGACTGTGAACAAGGATGGAGGTAAGGGAACCGTCAGTACCAGTGCAGCAGATGGAGCAACTCAGGTTGATATAAAAGTAACTGACTGTCATCCGTACTACCGTACCAATGTGAAATTCTGTACTTATTATGATGAGACTCTATTTGGCAGTTCAATTACTGAAAATACAAGTGCCCTGGTAAATAATACGGCAGTATTTAACCCAAGTGATGGAACCAACGGTGTAGAATCAAACGGAAGCGTAAGAATTACACCGGATATGGTTAGCAAATCCGGTTCTGCCATTGATGCAGATGGAAATATTACATGGACTGTAACCTTAAATCGGGAAAAGCTGGAATTAAATGGAACTACATATAAAGATACCCTTGGAACCGGCTTGGAATTGATTGATGGATCGATTTCTGCTTCTGCCGGAACGGTATCGACTTCCGGCAATGGATTCCAGGTGAGCTTTAACTCATCAACAAAGGTTCCGGTTACCATAACCTATAAAACAAAGGTTACCGATTTCACACAAAGCACTTATCAGAATACGGCAACGCTGACTGGCGGAAAATATAATGTACACAAGGATGCTTATGTGAATGGGTTGCCGCTGCTGACAAAAAGCTGTCAGGATTACAATTCTATTACAAAGACCTTTACCTGGCAGATTGTAGTAAACAGTGCAAAGCAGGACTTGACCAATGTAGTAGTAACCGATACCTTTGACTCAAATATGATGAAGTTTGTCAGTGCATCTGTACCGTTAGCAGCAGGTTCTAATGCTGCCGGAGGAACTTTGAAGTTTGCGTTTGACAGTTTGAACAACCAGAAGATCATTACGGTTGTAACCAGAGTAAATCCGAATTATGAGTCGGAGTATGACTGGGTCGGATTTAAGAATCATGCAGAAATGATTAGCGACATGAATTCGACTCCGGTTCCTGCAGATGCAGAACGGTATGTGCAGTTAAGTGTTCCGGATTTAATTGATAAGTCTGGTATTATAAAAGGGGATGGTACCGTTGAATGGACCGTAGTGGTGAATGCTCCTCAACTGAAGGTGGAGGGCATGAGTGTGACCGATGTACTGCCGGAGAATATGGCATATTTGCCGGGCAGCTTCACCATACAGAATCGTTATTGGGATAACAATCCGGTGAAAAAGAACCCTACGGTAGGAACGGATCCGGCAACCGGACGGGAAACCATTACATACAATTTCCCGAAATCGGATTCTGAATTAAGCCGGTTCTTTAATCAGGAATTTGTGATTAAGTATTTAACACGGATTACGGATATGCAGATGGCAGAGGAATCCCATTCCTACAAAAACGATGTGGAATTCACTGTGGATTATGAAGGGAATGTTACTGTCAAGGACGAAGAAAATGCAACAGTAACCGGTGTTGTAGGCGGTGTTCTGGATAAGGAATACAGCTACCAAAATGGTCGGAATTATGTAGACTGGACTGTACGGATTAACGGTGCCAGAAATGACATGAGCAGTATCGAAAACCCGAAGATTAGTGATGAGCTGGCTGATTATTTTGACTATGTTTCCGGAACCTTATATAAAGTAACGGAGAATGGAAGAGTGCAGGTACCTGCCAAAGCTTATAAGGCTACCTGTGTCAATCGAAATCTGGTGGTACAATTGCCAAATATCGGAAGTGACTGTTATGAATTCGTGTTCCGGACCAGTTTCAATGTCACAGCAGCGGAATTAGAAGGCATGAAGATTTCCAACCGGGTAGAGTTTGCCGGTGACGGAACAAGCATTGAAAAGGAATCCAGCAGTGTTGAAAATGTGAACTTTAGTTCTTCTTCAGCCGGCTCTGCCGTAAAGCGGGAAATTCGTGTATTAAAGAGAGATTCTGCAGATGGAACGCCTCTGGAGGGAGCAAGATTTGAATTATATCTGGGGGATGAATGCATTGGTGAAGCAGTATCCGATAAGGATGGTGTTGCGGTGTTCGAAGGGCTGCTGCCGATGGCAGGATATACCTTCCGTCTGAAGGAAACGGAAGCACCAAGTGGTTACGAGATTGACGGAACCGGTGAGACATCCATTTCGAACTATACAGATGCCAACATGAAGGTGGATGCAAACGGAGTTAGATATTATGAGATAATTGTTAAGAATACAAAAGAGGAGGAGCCGGCCCCGGCAACAGGAAGTATTACCATTAAGAAGGTAAATGAAGCAGGAGCAGCATTGTCCGGTGCACAGTTTGGATTGTATCAGGATGCGGCAACCAAAACGCTGCTGGCTACCAAAACCACCGGAGCAAACGGCAAAGTAACCTTTACCGACTTGGAAGCAGGTACTTATTATGTGAAGGAAACCAAGTCACCGGCAGGCTATACGCTGAATAACAGTGTAATCACGGCTGTTATTACTGTTGATGCCGATGGTAATGTGGTAACCTCTTATAACGGTACGGCCAAGACGGAGCAGGAAATTAAAGACACAGCTGCAGTGGGAAGCTTGACAATTAAAAAGATTAATGGTGCTTCCGGTGCGGCATTATCTGGTGCAACCTTTGGATTATATACAGATGCCTTGTGCAGTGACCGGGTAGATTCAAAAACCACAAATGCCAGTGGAGAGGTGATCTTCAACAATCTGGAACTGGGAAAAACCTATTATTATCGAGAAGATAAAGCTCCAACCGGTTATGTGTCAGACTATACCATATATTCAGTGGTAGTAGGTACCGGCAAAGAGACGGTGAATGTATCAAAAAATGCAACAGTGGAAAATGTGCTTGCAGTAGGTAATCTGGTTGTGAAAAAGGTAGACAACAGTGTTCCGGCAAAGCCGTTGTCCGGTGTGGAATTTACTTTATATGCGAAGAATGGAACAACTAAGATTATGGGTCCGGTAACCACCGACAGTAATGGAACGGCAGTGTTCAGCAATGTTCCGTTTGGCGAATATGTTCTGCGTGAAACAAAAGGCAAAGCCGGATATGCAGTTGCCAGTGATGTGAATGTCACCATAGATCATTTGGGTGATACCAATGCTACGGTTGTAAATGATGTCATAAAATTCAATGTCCGGATTGTAAAGCAGGATAGTGCAGATTCAACTGTAAAGCTTGAAGGTGCGGAATTCGGATTGTTCACCCAGGGTGGAGTCCGGGTAAAGAAGGATACCACAGATGAAAATGGTATTATAGAATTTACGGATATTGTATATGGCAATTATTACATACAGGAATTAAATGCACCGGAAGGTTATATTCTGGATAATACAAAGATTCCGATTTCTGCTGCTTCTATCACCATCAATGGTCAGGTAATTGAGCAGACAGTTGGTAATGAAAAGGAAAATGGAAGCATCCTGGTTCATAAGCAGGATGAAGACGGTAATCCTCTTGCAGGTGCGGAGTTTACTCTGTATGATTCCAATGGTTTTGTAAAAGGAACTGCCATGTCTATGACTGCAGATGAAGCAGCAGCAGCCGGTACATCATTCAATGAAGGTGATGTATACTTTGACGGTTTGCCTTTTGGAACCTATTATGTAAGGGAAACAAAAGCGCCGGATACGATTGTCACTAAGGCTGATGGTACAAAATGGCTATATGTAAGAGATGATAAAAATTACGAGGTACAGGTAGTTTCCAATACTACGATTGCCATTGACAGGGATGGCAATCCGCTGACGATTACGAACGAGTTAACGGAAATCATTATTCCGGTAGTCAGCTTTAAAATTAAAAAGACAAACAGTGAGACGAATCAGCCGGTATCCGGTGCTGTATTTGAATTGTATAAGAATGGTAAGCCAACCGGTATTACAAGGCTTACAGGCACGGATGGTATGGCATATTTCCGGCAGATTTCCGTAAATAATGATAGTCCGAATACGGTATATACTCTTGTAGAAACCGGTGTGCCGAATGGATATGTTGCCAAGAAGAACACAACCGTTATTACGCTGGCAAACAACTTGGAACAAATGCAGGATCGTTATCTGGATGACAAGGCAGATCCGAAACCAATTGAGGAGATTGCCTGGGCAGGGGTAGGAAACACCGAGAAGAATGGTACGATTACCAATGACCCAATCAAGGGAAGCATTCAGATTACCAAAACCGGTACCGTATCTACCATTTTACTGCAGAATGCAGAGTTTACGTTATATACGGATGCTGCTTGTAAGAATAAGGTTAGTATAACTGGTGTTACCAATCCGGTAAAGACCAACGCTTCCGGTGTGGCAGTATTTAGCAATCTGCCAATTGGCACCTACTATGTAAAAGAGACAAAGGCACCGAAGGGATATGCATTAAGTGATACTGTAACCAGAGTTGTGATTAATAGTACTGTAAGACAGGATATTACACTTCGGGATACACCGCTGAATGTAAGAATCAGCAAGCAGTCCCTTAATGGTACGGATGAAGTGCCGGGGGCAAGACTTACCGTAACAAAGAAGGGAAGTACCACACCAATTGACAGCTGGACTTCCACAACAGAGCCTCATAAGATTCCGATTTCCGTATTAGAGGCAGGACAGACATATGTATTAACGGAAACACTGGCACCGAATGGTTACGGTTATTCAGAAGCAATCGAATTTACTGTAAATTTAGATGGAAGTATTACTACGGCAGGAAAGAAAAATGGTCAGACCATTATTATGCAGGACAGACAGGTTTCGCTTTCTGTGACCAAGGTAGATGAACATGGAGCTGTACTGACCGGCGCGATTCTGGCGATTTACGATGCAAATAACAAGGAAATAGACCGCTGGACCTCAGGTGACCTGGCGCATAGAGTGGAAGCAGGAAAATTAGTGGCACCGGCTTCCGGTTATAACCGCTATACCTTAAGAGAGATTAGTGCGCCTTATGGCTATGAAGTAGCAGAGCCAATCCCATTTGCAGTAGGCTCTAATGGTAAACTGTATCAGATTCAAGGTGGAACTTATACAGAAATACCTGATGGCAGATTGACGATGCAGGATGAGCCGATAGCTTCCAATACTATTTATATCCGAAAGCTGGATGGAATGAGTCAGTTAGGACTGGCAGGTGCTACTTTCGAGCTGAGTAGTACCAATGAAAACTTTGAAACAATAACCTGGGAATCTAGCGAAACACAGAAGCGGATTACACTGACTCCGGAATCCGAGGATGAAGTATTTACCTTAAAAGAGATTTCTGCACCGGATGGTTATGTCCTTGCTGATGCGGTTCAATTCCGGATTGTAGATGGTAAAGTTGTATTGCTGTCGGGAACCGATGCAACCCTAAACAATCGTAAAGATACCATAAATGTAATGGATCAACGGCTGATCATAAGAGTTCGAAAGCAGAATGGATATGGTACATTATTAAATGGCGCTGTTTTGAGGCTGTCAGAGTATGATACGCAGACCAGTCAGAAAGGAGCGCAGATAGCAGAATTTACATCTAACAGTGCAGCACCGGAGGTGATTGAGTTTGCAAAGCTGGTTGGCGGTCAGACCTACATTTTGGAGGAAATAGAAGCACCGGAAGGCTATCAGCTTGCGGAAGACATTATATTTACCTTGAATGAAAAAGGCAAGATAACCAGAGCAGATGGTATTATGGTGGTAAATAATACAGTCATCATGCAGGATGAGGAAGCAGGACTGGGTGTTCGTAAGATTGACCGGGATGACCAAAGCGGACTGGCAGGTTCTACCTTGATGTTGACCTCTCAGGATGATCCGTTCTTTACTACGCAGACCTGGGTCAGTGATGGTAAGACGAAGACTTGGGATTTCATTGACTTTACTCCAGGCTGTACCTATACCCTGACCGAAGTCAATGCACCGGATGGATATGACTATGCGGATCCGATTGTCTTTACGGTAGGTAAGGAGGATAACCTGATTTATGTGGATGATAAAGTACAGCCAAACCGGACTGTATACATTGCAGATGGAAAGATACGCTTAAGCGTAAGCAAGCAGGATGTGTATGACCGGATTGAGGTTCCGGGGGCAGAGCTGGCAATTGTGGATGAAGACGGCAATACCGTTGTTTCATGGATTACCGGTTCGACTGCTCAGGAAGTGGATACCAGCCGGTTGATTGCAGGAAAGGATGATTATAAGGAATATACTCTGCATGAGGTAAAGGTTCCGAATGGGTATTATCCAGCAGAGGATATCCCATTTGCAATCGATAGAAATGGTTTGATTTACACCGTTTCTACCGGTGCAGACGGACAAAAGACCTATGAACTGGCAGATGAGAATCTTCTGATTATGTATGAAGAACCAAAGTTCTCGATCAGCAAGCAGAATATTGCAGGAGAAGAGGTGCCGGGGGCAACGCTGACGGTGACCGCAAAGGATGATAAAAGCTTTGCAACCCTTACCTGGGTAAGCGGAGAAGAGCCAAGATATTTTGAAAGTGGTTTCTTCCAGCCGGGTGTGACCTATGTTCTTACAGAGACCAATGCACCTGCAGGCTATGCTTATTCAGAAAGTGTTGAATTCCGTCTGGATGAGGATGGCAAGATATATGTAAATGGAAAACTGATTACAAACAAGAAGGTAATTATGGTAGACGATTTGATTACGGTTTATATCAGTAAACAGGATATGACCAATTCCAAGGAACTGCCGGGAGCCTCTCTTGTGATTAAGAATGAAGCAGGAGAAATCATTTACAGCTTTGTTTCTACCAATGAGCCGACTCTGATTCCGTCAGAGATATTTACAGCACCAAAGAAGGGAAGCCTTAGCTACTATACATTAACGGAAATAACGGCACCGGATGGCTATGAGATTGCCGAAACCATTGCTTTTGCAATTGATAGTACCGGAAAGATTTATGTGAAGAATGAACAGGGCGAGTACTTGCCGCTGACAGGAGATGCCATTGTAATGCTGGATTATCCAAATGGTACTCATTCACGGCCGGGTGTACCGAAAACCGGTGACAGAATGCCGCTGGCACTTGTGTTGCTTCTTGGCTTATCCGGATTGTTTGGAGCTTGTATGATCTGGAAGGGAAAGGAAAGTTTTGATTTCTTC
>JAIECC010000294.1 GCA_029068665.1 Lachnospiraceae bacterium | reverse complement strand
GTTACTATATAATGAAAACAAGGTGGGGAATGAACATGCAAGTTATCAAACGTGATGGTCAGACAGTGACTTATGACCGAAGTAAAATCGTAACCGCAATTCAGAAGGCAAATGCAGAAGTTACTCCTTCTGAACAGGTTTCTGTAGACACAATTGACAACATTATCAGCTATATTGAAGGGAAAAACCGAACCCGGATGCTGGTAGAAGATATACAGGATATTATCGAACAGAAATTAATGGCAGACGGTAAATTTGTTCTGGCAAAGACATACATTATTTACCGCTATTCCAGAGAACTGGTTCGTAAGGCAAATACCACTGACGAATCCATCTTAAGTCTGATCAAGAACAGCAACAAAGATGTTATGGAAGAGAATTCCAACAAAAACGCCACTGTGGCATCGACCCAGCGTGACCTGATTGCCGGTGAGGTATCCAAAGACCTTACTAAACGGATTCTGCTGCCGGAGAAAATCGCCAAGGCTCACGAGGAAGGGGTTCTGCATTTCCATGACTCAGATTATTTCCTGCAGCCAATCTTTAACTGCTGTCTGATCAATATCGGCGATATGCTGGATAACGGAACCGTAATGAATGGCAAATTAATTGAAAGTCCGAAAAGCTTTCAGGTTGCCTGCACGGTTATGACCCAGATTATTTCTTCCGTAGCCAGCAGCCAGTATGGCGGTCAGTCCGTAGATGTCCGTCATCTGGGCAAGTATTTAAGAAAAAGCTACAATAAATATAAAGAACGCTTTGAAGAGCAGTTCGGTGACCGGGTTGCTGAAGATATTATTGAGGCAATGGTTAAGGAACGGGTACAGGATGAATTACGTTCCGGTGTACAGACTATTCAATATCAGATCAATACCTTAATGACTACCAATGGACAATCTCCATTCGTTACGTTGTTTTTATATCTGGATGAGAAGGATGAATACATTAAAGAGAATGCCCAGATCATTGCAGAAATCCTTCGTCAGCGTATGGAAGGCATTAAGAATGAAAAGGGTGTCTATGTAACCCCGGCATTTCCGAAGCTGATTTATGTATTGGATGAATGCAACTGCTTAAAAGGCGGTGACTATGATTATATAACGGAGATGGCTGTACGGTGTTCCGCAAAGCGCATGTATCCAGATTACATCAGCGCCAAAATGATGCGTCAGAACTATGAAGGCAACGTATTCAGCCCAATGGGCTGCCGCAGCTTCCTGTCTCCATGGCAGGATAGTGAAGGCAATTACAAATTTGAGGGACGGTTTAATCAAGGTGTGGTTTCTCTGAATCTGCCTCAGATCGGTATTTTGGCAAAGAAGGATGAAAAGAAATTCTGGGAGATTTTTGATGAGCGTCTGGAGCTTTGCTATGAAGCTCTGATGTGCCGCCACTATGCATTGGTCGGTGTCACTTCAGATGTCAGCCCGATTCACTGGCAGTATGGTGCCATTGCCCGCCTGAAGAAAGGTGAAAAAATTGATAAATTATTATATAATGGCTACTCCACTATTTCTCTTGGTTATATCGGTTTGTATGAGGTCACCAAGCTGGTAAAGGGTGTCAGCCATACGGAACCGGAGGGCTTGGATTTCGCCCTGCGTGTTATGAATCATTTGCGAGAAGCAACAGACCGCTGGAAAGCACAGACCGGCATTGCATTTGGACTTTACGGCACTCCTGCCGAATCTCTCTGCTACCGGTTCGCAAGGATTGACAAGGAACGCTTTGGCACCATTGAAGATGTTACGGATAAAGGATATTATACCAATTCCTACCACGTTGATGTTCGGGAAAAAATTGATGCTTTCAGTAAATTCCAGTTTGAAAGCCAGTTCCAGGAGATTTCCTCCGGTGGTGCCATCTCTTATGTAGAGATACCGAACATGCGAAATAATCTGGAAGCCCTGTCGGAAGTTGTCCGTTATATCTATGACAACATTCAGTATGCAGAGTTCAATACCAAGTCGGACTACTGCCACGTATGTGGCTGGGATGGAGAAATTTCGGTCAATGACAATAATGAATGGGAGTGTCCGCAGTGCCATAACAAGGACCATTCCAAGATGAATGTTACCCGTCGTACCTGCGGTTATCTGGGAGAAAACTTCTGGAATGTAGGCAAGACCAAGGAAATCAAGTCCCGGGTATTGCACCTGTAATAGGCATATAATCTCACCAATACAAAACACGGAGTATAAATATGAATTTTGCAGATATAAAACAATATGATATTGCCAATGGACCGGGGGTTCGCATTTCTCTCTTTGTCAGTGGTTGTACCCACCACTGTAAGAATTGCTTTAATCCGGAAACCTGGGATTTCAACTATGGTTCCCTGTTTACCTCCGGTACAATCAAGACAATTTTAGACTACATGGCTCCCGATTATATTCGTGGACTTACCATACTGGGGGGCGAGCCCTTCGAGCATACCAATCAATTTGGACTGCTGCCGCTGGTTCGCGCCGTAAAAGAAAAATATCCAGACAAAAGTATCTGGTGCTATACCGGCTATCTTTTTGATGAAAACATCCTGAAAAATATGATTCCAATCTGGCCAGAAACCACAGAACTGCTCTCCTATATCGATGTTCTGGTAGATGGACCGTTTATCGAGGAGGAAAAAGATCTGGGAATCAAGTTCCGGGGCTCCCGAAACCAGAGAATCATATGTGTACGGGAATCCTTAAAAACCGGAAAGATTGTACTTTGGGATGAAACTCAGGACTTCTTTTCAAAGGGCAGTGAAGCCTGAACAGCAATAGAAAAATTCATGACAATGGGCTTGCAGCATATCTGTCTGCAAGCCCATGTTATATTGTCAGAGTTTACTCCTTATAAATTCTCATTTTGTATGGTTTCTACAATATTCTTCCGGTTGATTTTTCCCATGGAATACCTTGTAATCGCAAAAAGGAGAATAATTACTGCAAAAATGGATATCACAATTCCGCTATAGGGCGCTTGATACGCAGCCTCAATACTCCTGGAAAATGCAGCATAAAAGCAGAGTGACAATCCAATTCCAATAGGGATTCCGATTAAAAGTGCTTTCACACCATAGAACAGACTCTCCAGGCTTACCATACGCCGAAATTCCTTACGAGTCATACCTACAGACTTCAACATGGCAAATTCTCTGGACCGCAGCTCCATATTCGTAGTAATGGTGTTGAATATATTCGTAATGCCAATCAATACAATTACAATTATAAATCCATACAGAAATACGGAAACTAAAGTATAAATCGACTGAATCCTTTCATATTCTTCCTTAGCATTATACAAATAGTAACTGGATGCCCCCAGGCCATCTTCAATTTCCTTCTGTATGCTGTCCGGATCGTCACATTGAATAAATAACATAGTATTCTCATACCACCTTAATGAATCCTGATGCTGCCGAATCCATTCTTCACTCATGACCAGAAATGTAATTCCCTCACCCACAAGGCCCATAGGGCGAATACCGGTCTGAATCCCAATCTCAATATCAATGTTCCCATATCCCGATGTACCGTCTGCCTGTTCTTCTTCAACATCTCCCTCAGAATCATATTGTTCTGTTATTCCATGAATCACATCACCGGGATGATAATCGTACATCATTCCTTCTACCCGTTTACCGCCTACCAGGACTTCTGAATAATCGGCAATCAGAATCCCCTTATCCTTTACAGACTCCGGAGACAGACCTAATTCTTTGCAATAAGCTTCGTAACCAGCCTCCCCAATTCCAACTAATGTAATGGAAATGCTCTCTAAATCTTCCACTAAATATGGATGCAGCTCCAGATAACGGGATGTATAAGCAAGCTCTGTAGAATCCACCCAAAAACATCCCCGCTTCTGGATTTCATACTGTCGGATGCCATCCAGACTGCCAATCCAGGACAAATCATCTGCATTTTCACCGGAAAACATGTTCACACTGATTTGATAAGGACTGTTCTTATAATAAATGCCGGTTGCCCGAAATCCCAGCTGTATAAAGGTTGTCATGGCAATAAATATGGCTACACTGACTACAATAGAAATCACCGTTGTCCGGTATTTCACTCTTGCCCGCCGAAGGTTCTTATATGCAATGGTTCCACCTATGCCAAAGAGCTTATGAAACAGCTTCGGAGTCCGGATTTCCTTTGCCTGAATTTTAATTGTCTCATTTCCCCGAATAGCAATAATGGGAGAAACCTTTGCCGCCTTCCTTGCTGCCTGTCCGGCGGAACAATAAACGGTAACTGCGGATAGCAATACACCGGCTGCCATAGCAGGAATGGAGAATGCAAAGAGCAATTCAATACCCAGTCCCATTACCATCAGACTACTGGTGAATTTCACCACAATATAAGTTGCCAACACGCCGCACAGAATGCCCAAAGGGATACCAATACATCCTAAGAGAAATGCTTCACCATGTACCAGATGCTTCCGCTGCTTTTTCGTAGCACCCACAGAAGAAAGCATTCCATACAGCTTCATTTTCTCTGTCAGAGAAATCACAAAGCTGTTCCGGATACAGAATACCCCGGTAACAATAATAATCAGAATCGCTACTGCCGCCATGGAATACAGCATACCCTTGGTAGTATCAGAAAACTCCATCAATTCCCATTTCAACAGCCAGATATTGCAGACACAATAACGGGCAATGGATTCCACCTGTGTCCATTCTTCTGCCGTCAGCTCTCCTCCGTCTGAATACTTCTGGTATAATTCATCCGATACTCCCAGCAAAGAAGCGGTTACGTGTGTTCGATTTTTTAAGGCAGCTTTTGTATAGGTTGCATAAATATTCACCGTTTCCGGTTGATTCACATCCGATAAATAAGTCACCACAGTATATCCCGGTGAATTCGTACTTTCTTCACCAAGTCCCGGTCGTTCCATAATACCCACAATGGTATATTCCGCCCTCTGCAGGGGCACAAATTCCTCTTCCTCGTAAATAAATGGATGATCCTGGGTCAGCACACTTCCGTCATCGCACATTCTCTGGCCCACATCCACTGTCAGATGGTCTCCAATCTGATAGTCCACACCGGCATTCGTTCGTATATGTCTGGAAATCAAAAGCTCATGGTCATTCTCCGGAAGTCTGCCCTCTACCAGCCTGACTCCTGCTCCCCGCATACCGGCTTCATTCATCGCCCGGAGATACAGATAGGGCTTATCAGGATTCGTACTGCCCTCCAGCACGGCATATCCAAGGCTTGTATCATATCCCAGAGACTGAATATTCCGATTATTCTCAAAATACTTCTGATTTTCCTGGGATACACCATAAAAAACATAGTGATAATCCCCGGTAGCAGTCTTTTCATAAGCAACCATGCTGGCACGGAAGCTTTCTGCCATATTGGCAACACAGGTAATCAGTGCCGTAGCAAGCATAATTCCCACAATCGTTACTATCGTTCGCTTTTTATTCATGAACAGGGTTCGAAGTGTTAGTTGTCTCAATACCTTCATGCAATCACCTTCTCTCCCGTTCTGATGCGATTTTTCCATCTTCTATCGTCAGAACCCGATCTGCCTGCTTTGCAATTTCCATATCATGGGTAATCATGATTGTAGTCTGCTTATATCTTCGGTTAAACAGCTTCAGCAATTCAATGATTTCATTACTTGCCTTGGAATCCAGATTGCCTGTAGGCTCATCTGCCAGCAGGATTGCCGGACGGTTCATCAGGGCTCTGCCAATGGCCACCCGCTGCTGCTGTCCGCCGGAAAGCTCGTTGGGCAGGTGGTTTAACCGCTTCCCAAGCCCCAGGGTATCTGTCAACTCCTCCAGCAGATTCCGGTCCGGTGTTTTTCCATCCAGTTCCGTAGGCAGAGTCATATTCTCCTCCACATTCAGAACCGGAATCAGATTAAAGAACTGATAAATCAATCCTACCTGCCGACGACGGAAGATTGCCAGCTTATCATCATTCATCTGATAAATATCCTCATCCTCAATGATAACTCTGCCGCTGGTAGGCCGGTCCACCCCTCCCAGCATGTGAAGAAGGGTAGACTTCCCACTGCCGGAGCTTCCCACTATTGCAACAAATTCTCCCTGTGACACTGATAAATACACATCATCTACTGCAACTACTTTGTTTTTCTCTGTTCCATAGATTTTTGATAAATGTTCCGTTCTTACAATTTCCATATACATCAATCCTTTCATTTTCTTTGTTCCAACCATAACAAAGTAAAATGACATTCCGGTGACATTTTATGATTTTAAAAATTTTATTAAAAATTCCGTACCGGTTTCCCGGTCAGAGGATAGAGTAATATATCCATTCTGCCGCTCTACAATCTCCTTACACAAAGAAAGACCAATCCCTACACTATCCTTTTTTGCTGATTTGCTCCGGTAAAATCGTTCAAAAATGTGCTTCTGCTCTTCCTCATCAATGCCTTCTCCGGAATCAACGACTGAGATTGCCGTATAGACCGTATTATCCTCTACCCGAATCCGAACGGCAGTCTGAACCGGACTATGCTCTACTGCATTCTTAACCAGATTCATCAAGGCTTCTCCAATCCAATGCTCATCCCCGGTGAGCACTGCCCCCTCTGTGCCTTCCTTCACCAGAGTAATCTGCTTCCATTCTGCCATAATTGCCAGCTTGTCCAGTACCTGTTCGATCAAATCATCCAGATTAATCATCTGCTGCTGGAACTCAATAACGCCTGCATCCAGTCTTGACAACTTTAAGAGCGTGGCAACTAGCCAGTTTACATTGGTAAGCTGGCTGGTGATTTCAGATAAAAACCGCCGTCTGGTCTCTTCCTCCATATGCTCACTTTCTGACAGATTATCCAGCAAAACCATAACAGAAGTCAGCGGAGTCTTTAATTGATGGGAAATATCCGATACAGAATCTGCCAGTGCCTTCTTCTGCCCGGCAGAAAGCCTTGCCGCCTCCTTCAACATTACTGTAATCTTATACAGTTCATTTTTTAAATCACTCAATTCGTCTTCTTCATTTTCTTCCAAATCCAACGCATAGATTCCCTGCTCGATCTGACGGATATAAGAAACCAATTGCCCAATCTGACGGTCTCGCTGCTTTTGGTAACCCAGTATCAGAATCAGAATTCCACCACATAACAGCAGAAGCAACAGATTACCACCGATCAGAATTTCCATCTGATATCCGCTTTGGCTCAGTATGGGCAAATCCTCCGGAAAGATACCATACCGCTCCAGCGTCTGCCTTTCCCCCTCCGAAAACTCTTTCTGATTCAATATCTGTATCCATTCTTCCTCTTTAAAATCAGGATACTGCTCCTTGACCTGCTCTAACAAAACTGCAATAACACCATAATAGTTTTCAGACATTCTTTGAAAGGCTCTCTGAACACATATATTAAAGGCTGCCATTATGACCAGCATAACCAGCAGCATAATAATTACATATTTTTGAAATGCTTTGTTCTTATTCCACATCACACGATTTATTCCTTCTCTATCCTATAACCTGTCCAAATCAAAAGAGCTCATCCCTTATTCTTTATCAATCCGATACCCCATCCCCCGGACAGTTTTAATGATTTCCCCGTCGGTATCCCCAATCTTCTCCCGAATCCGCTTCATGGTAACGGAAAGGGTATTATCATTAACAAAATTACCGGCAGCATCCCAGATGCCCTCCAATATCTCATCTCTGGTAAAGAGCCTGCCCTGATTGCTCAGCATATTGCTCAATATCTTGTATTCCAGTTTCGTTAAAGTGATTGGTTCTCCATGACTATATGCCATACCGGTTCTGGTATCCAGCTTCAGGAATTTGCAGTGCAATACCTCCTGTGCCTTTCCGCTCCGGCGCAGCACATTTTTAATGCGGGATATCAGTTCCCGGTTCCGAAAGGGCTTCTGAATATAGTCATCCGCTCCTACATCAAATCCCTGAACCACATCCTTCTCCTCCTCTTTTGCCGTCAGGAAAATCACCGGTAGTTCCTGTGCCTTCTTAAAGCAGCGGCAAAGCTCGAAACCATCCCCGTCCGGAAGAGAAATATCCAGAATTGCAAGATCAAAATACTGCTGCCCGTGCAATGCAATGGCTTCCTCATAGGTTCGGGCAACCGCATACTCATAGCCTTCTTCTTTCAATAGATATTCTAAACCTAATATGATGGATTCATTGTCTTCTACCAGTAATAATTTCATAATGGCCTCCTTGGAGTTGAAAATTATGGTTTGCGTTGTCTGTAACCGCATCTTCCGGAGCATAACCATCCCAAAGCAGACACACTTTCGTTCTACCCAGCACGTAATGGTACATAAGGCTGTAAAGTACACAGCCTTATGTACCAACGTGCTTCAACG
>JAIECC010000293.1 GCA_029068665.1 Lachnospiraceae bacterium | reverse complement strand
ATGATTATTATGACGACGAAGAGGAAGATTTGTATCAGGTATAGGATGATCTGCATCATGAAGTTGATGAGCACCATCACGAGCATGAGCATCATCACCACGAAGGGGAGGAATGCCATCACGACCACGAGCATCATCATGAGCATGGAGAAACCTGTGACTGCGGCTGTCACGATCATGATCACGACCATGGACATCATCATCACCATGCAGATGAGGTATTTACAAGCTGGGGAAAAGAAACCCCGCATAAGTATACAGAAGAGGATATGGAGCATATTTTAAAGACATTATCTGAAAGTGAAGCCTATGGTATCATTCTGCGTGCAAAGGGAATGGTTCCGGATGTAAACGGAGAATGGATTTATTTTGATCTGGTACCGGGTGAGTATGAGCTTCGAAAAGGAAAACCGGATTATACCGGAAAGCTTTGCGTGATAGGAAGCGAACTAAAGGAAGATAAGCTGTCAGAGCTGTTCCAGTTGTAGGAGATTGAAATTATTACTTTTACCAATGGTTTGGCAGGAGATTAGAGGATATGGATATACAGATTAATGCAATGACTGTCTATATTTGTGATGATAATTGGGAGCAGATAAATACATTGCGTCAAACACTGGAAAGGATTTCCGACCGGATTGTAACTGAAGCATTTGTGTCATCCTCTGATTTGCTGCTTCGACTAGAGGAATTAAAGATTCAGGGGGAGAGTATGCCGGAGCTTCTTTTTCTGGATATAGAAATGCCGGAAGAGAATGGCATTCAGATTGGAAAGAAAATCAGAGAGCTTGCGCCGGAGCTCTGTTTTGTGTTCGTAACCGCATATGCAGATTATGCAGTGCAGGGATATGAAGCAAGAGCCTTCCGCTATCTCTTAAAGCCGGTAACAGAGGCGGATTTGCAGAAGCTGTTCAGTGAGATGAAGGCAGAAGCAAATAAAATGAAAAAAATAATGGTTAAGACCCGGCAGGGAGAGCGGCCGGTTCTGCTTCGGGAGATTATCTACATCAGTGCAGAGGATAAATACAGTGTGGTCTATACCAGAGACGGACATTATATCAGTGATACCACTCTGACCGACTATGAAATGCGGCTGGAAGAATGGGGATTTTTTCGTATTCATCGAAAATATTTGTTGAATCTGTACTTTCAAAAGGGAATGGAACGGGGGAAGATCCTGTTGACCAACGGGGAACAGCTTCCCATTAGCAAGCGGAAATTAAAAGCTTATCAGGACTATTTGTTCCGGTGTATGAAGGAGAATCTGTTATAATGGATTGGTCGGAGAGTATATTGACGGTATTTTCACTTTTGGTAAATCTGCTTACTGTATTGAATATCTGGCTGCTGCTGAAGGTGTTTTTCGGATGTGACCTAAAGCTGACAGAAAAAAGCATGCTGGTTTCTGCCGGCTGCTTTCTCATATTCAATGTTGGAATCTGCTTCCTGTTTTATTCTTATGAAAATTTACAGGTGCTGTTGATTTATCTGTTTATTTTGCTGGGGACATTCTGCCTTGCAAGGGAAAAACGATGGAAATCCCTGCTTTTTTCGCTGCCGGCGATTCTGTTGTATATTGCCTATACCCTGTCAGCTGAAATGCTGGATGTACTATTTGGACTGGAGAAATTTGGGATTGTAGCAGAAAGTGGGAGTATAAGTCCCTGTTACATGATAGCTGATTTGGTTTTGTTTATTCTTTTACTCATTGTGCTGAGAAAAAGCGAACGCCAGAAATGGTCCCTTACGTTGACCATAGGAGAAGGAATCGGTGTAATTGTATATTCTCTATTTTTCATCGCGCTCAAATATATTTTTGAAATTTATGCAGAATTGGGAATCAGCCCGTTTCATAGATTATTTGGTTATGTATTCCTGCTTGCTTTGAATTTGGGATTTCTTTATGCCATTATCCACCGAAAGCTGGCTGGTTATTATAAGAATGTATCCCAAAACTACAAGGAACAATTTGAGGAGGAATATTCCTACTTTCAGGATTATAAGGATAAACAGCAGGACACGGCACAGTTCCGCCATGACTGGCAGAACCACATGCTGGTATTGCAGAAAATGCTCCGGGATGGAGATTATACAAGGGCAGAAGAATATTTTGAAGGACTGTCCGGAGTATCCGGAGTCACTACACAAAAGATACTCACCGGAAATGAAATGCTGGACATGCTGCTTTGTATTAAGGAAAGAGAATGCAGGGAGAAAAATATTGCAGTGTCCATGGAGGGGACCCTTTCGGAGTTGAACCGGTTGAAGCCGGTGGATAGCAGCATCCTGTTTTCCAATCTGCTGGATAATGCCATTGAAGCAAACCGGAAGGTAGAGTCAGACCGTTTTATCAAAATCCGGGCAAGGCGTGTCAATGAAGCCATATATTTTGAAATGGAAAATCCCATGGAGGAAGAATTACAGTATGAGGGAAGCCGGTTGCTCACAACGAAGGAGGATTCGGAAGCTCATGGCCTTGGTCTGAAGAATGTGGCAGAAATCGTGAAAAAGTATCAGGGGAAATATCATCTGGAAGGAAAGAAGAAGCGCTTTACCATACAGATTATTTTTCCTTCTGCAGGATAGCAATCAAGGATAAAAATAATGGAAACCGTCCCATTCGTCGGAAAAAGGGGCGGTTTCGTCGGCTTAATGAGTAAAGTGATTCCCACCATGCTATAATCATCCTATCAAAAAAGAACTGTATAACAAAAAATACCCTGGGAATCCTTATGAGTAAGGATAAGAGTAAGAAAATGGAGGATGATTATATTATGAGAAAAGAATTGAAAAGAATGGGAATAATTGCCCTGACATTGAGCCTGCTTCTCACCGGCTGCAGTAAAGGGGGAAGTTCAAAAGGCAATGACGATTCTGACGGTAATTCCGGACAGGTATCCGGCCGGGAAGACGAGCAGGGAACTGCATCTGAGGATGGGGATGCCCCGAATGGAATCGAAGTGGGTGAATTTTCCGGAGACTGGGAAGCGGTAGAGGAATATGGATATCCTCCATTCTGGCTGAAATATGCTGATTTTGAATCCATGGAGGAGAAGGATGTATCGGATGTGATGCTCTGCGATACATTTCTCATTGGAGCAAAGCTTACTGATATTTTAGCGGCATATTCCAGTTTTGAGCTCCTATATTATGATGATGGAGGTATTACAATTGATACGAACCAGTTGGAGGATATTCTGGACAATTCCGAGATTATGATACGAGAGGACGATTATTTTACAATAACTGCATATCCGGATGAAGAGCGGGCACTGGAGCGTGAAATCCGAATGGAAGTGTATAATCTTATGGATTCAGAGGTTTCAATCGGGGAATGCATTCAAAACAATCAGTTTCAAATCTACTTTGATGGAGATGAAGTAGATTCCCTTGATGGAACATTTGGCGTGGATTTGGAACCTGAAGAATTCCGGACCGATATCGGGAAAATCATGGAACTGATTGGAAGACCAAACAGGGTATATTCTATTTTCTATTCCCATCAGGGAAC
>JAIECC010000292.1 GCA_029068665.1 Lachnospiraceae bacterium | reverse complement strand
GTTCTCCTGCCCGCTTTGTAGCTTTTCTTCTGGCATCATTAAAGTATGCCGGCACACTGATCACTGCCTCCGTAACCGGCTCTCCCAGATAAACCTCAGCATCTTCTTTTAAAGAACGCAGAACAAACGAAGACAGTTCCTCTGATGTAAAGAAATGATCGCCCAGCCGGTATTTCTTATCACTTCCCATCGTCCGCTTAAATACACTGGCTGCGGTATCCGGATATAACAGCATTCGCTCTCTTGCCGTCTCTCCTACATAAATCTCATCACCATCTACACTTACAATAGAGGGGGTCAGATTTTTATTTAAACGATTCGGAATTATTTGGGGTCCGTCCTCCGTATAATACGCCACTAAACTATTGGTGGTTCCAAGATCGATTCCAACTAACATGTTAATCACCTTTCTACTTTTTCTTCAATATCTATCCTTAAGCTGTCCTTTATTTTCCGGTATCTCTCTTTTGTCTTAAAGCCTGCAGCGTCAGCACCACTTCTTCATCTCCCGGATTAATGACAACTGCCTGCTCGTAAAGCCGGATTGCTGATGACAGATCACCTTGAATCTCTGCCAAAAGTGCCCGGGTAATCATGGAATCATAGCAGACCGCATAGGCACAGCTTCTACAGCGTGGTATATCCTTAATCTGCTCCAGACATTCCAGGCTGCGCTTCACATCACCAAGGCAAAGATACACCTGTGCGATTCGATCCAGTCTCTGAGGTGCCAGCGGACGGTAGGAAAGATACGCTGACACTGTTTCCGGGTCTTCTGCCTCCTGCTGCTTCAATTCCTTCGGTACATGGTTTGCACAAATCAGTGCTTTCATAGTTATCTCTGCCATGTCCTTTGCCTTTTTCTGCTGTCCGGACAACAGGTAGGCTACAGCCAGACGTCTGCCTGCCACATCAATGTCAATTTCATACTTCTGTGCCAGTTTAACGGCTTCCTCCAGATAGTGAATCGCCTGTTTCAGATTTCTCTGATAATAGTAAAAGCAGCCATATTGCTCCAACGCCCATACACGCATCTCAGCAGCCTTTCGGTTATTTTCCTTCTGGTGCTTTGTCTCATTTAACCATTTATTGTACATATTCTTGGCACTTTGAATATCACCGGACAATAAATATACATTATTTATCACATTTTCATAATAGTTATACTGACGAATCAGTTTCTTCTCCAAGGCTTCCTCATATATTTGCTTTGCATGGGCCATATCGCCTTTGCAGGCATACATATTAGCCAGGCTGTAATAGACAGAGCTGCTGGAAGGGGAAAGCTCCCGTGCTTTTTCCAGAATTTCAATTCCCTTATCCCACTGCCGCAGTGCCTTATAGCAGGAAGCCATATTACGATATGGCAACAGCGTTTTCTCATCTGTCATATGTTCAATTGACTGCTTAAAATAAGAAATCGCTTCCTCAAATTTTCCTTTTGACTGGAGTACATAACCGATATTATTGTAGGCATATACATTATCCGGTTCCAGCTCCAATGCCTTTTGATAATCTGCCACAGCCAGGTCCATATTAAAATTATCCATATACAGAAGGCCACGTTCAATATAGTAATATGCATCCGGAACCAAATCCAGCTGTGCATTTATATACTTCAAAGCAGCACCATATGCTGATTTCAACTCATAATCGTCAAAACGCTGACTGTATATTCTCATTAACTCGTGATTTACCCTGGAATGCTTTGCATCCTTCTTCACAGCGGACTGGAATGCCTGAAGTGCAGCTGCCGTATTTCCCATCTTTTTTAAGCATATACCTTTTTGATAGGTAATATCTGCATGATCCGGCATTTCCTGTTCCAGTCGGGTATATTCGGATAAAGCAGTTTCATACTCCTGCTTCATGCGATGAATATCTGCTTTTACCCAATGCAGCCGATAATCCGTGTTTCCTTTTTGAATTTCCGCTAATATCAACTCCATCGCCTGATCTAACTGATCCATATCCATACAAATCAGTATTTCTTCAAATGCCAGATCTTTTCTATCTACTTTATCCTGAGGCATGCCATCCTTACGCATGTCCTGTTCTACCAGTTCTGCCTCCGACATGGTGCTTTCATCCTGATTGACATTTTTTTCTGCCAGCTCAGCTTCCTGAAGCTCCTTTTTTAATTGCTGACAAAGATTCATTACCTTCCGATTTTCTTCTTCCGTACGTGCAAGATTCCGAAGTACCCGTACTTCATAGAACTGCAGAAGTTCCTGATGAATGTCCTGTTCTCTGGCCGCTTCAATTACCTTTTTTGCATCCTCATACTGCCGATAAATGCAAAATACCCTTACCGCCAACAGATACGGCTTATAGTATTTCGGGAAAATACGTATGGCATTATAATAATCATCTACCACATTCTGCCCGTTCTGCATCTCAAAATATGCCTGCTGCCGACGGAGATATGCAGGATAATACCCTGCATCTTCTTCTATGATTGCGCTGCAGGTATCCACGCAGCTCTCATACTTTTCATTATCATAATATAACAATGCCAGACGATCCATAAAGGAATGACGAACCCATTCATCCCGCTCCAGTCGAATACCTTCCTTCAGATACTGCTCTGCATGTGAGAAATCCTTTATATTCTGATATGCTACACCTATGGCAGACTTTATAAATCCTTCTCTGGATTGACGCTTCTTATACTTATCAGAACCATCATCGATCAGATTCTTTCTGCATTCTTCCCATTTTAACAAATACTCAATCGCTTCAACATACCGATCCAGTCCCAGAAAGCAGCGGCCCTTCATATTGACATAATCGTAATACACTGCCTCTTCCGGCTGAATACTCAGTTCTTCCAATGCTTCAATGGTTGCCTCGAACTGCTCATTCTGAAACATACACCAACATGCTTCAATTGCATGCTGCTTATTCTCCGGTTCTTTTTCTGCTAAATCATAATAGTATCCAATCAGCGGCACATTCACTTCACGCATTAGATCCAGAACAGACTCATCTCTCCCATTGATCTCCAAAAGATCCATAATTAATTCCTTTGCCTTTAGAATCTCATGGATTTTAACATAATACTTTGCGATTTCCACCCGGGCGCTGTAATGATCCGGCATGCAATCCACCACGTGCTGCCAGCACTGATATGCCGGTTCCCATTCTTCCGCATTCCAATAGGCCCTTCCTGCCCAATATCCAATATATACATCATCCGGATATTCTTCCAGCAGTTTTTTACTTAAAGACACAGCCGAATCCACTTTCTGTTCTATCAGGTATAGATGAATTCGTTGCACATCTTCATAAGGATGATAAACCTCATAAGCTGCCAGATCTTCCAGCTGCTGCCAGAGGGATTCATATTCTTCACGATCCATCTTTGCCTTGATTCTCAAATAGGATGCAACATATGTATCTAATTGAACTTCTGATTCATCAAGTCCCTTTACCTCTAAATACTCATATGGAAAGAAGTTTTGATTTTCAATCTGATACTGTACATAATCCAGAAAATCCCTTGGAAACATTTCTTCCAGCTCTTTTATGTCTGCACGAATATTAAATTCCTTATCAATCAGCTGCCAGATTTCCTGCTTCATATAATTATGGCTCATTAAATACACTAAAAAGCGTTCCCGCACTTCCAGCGCAGTATCCAGCGCTACACAAATCGGGTCGCTAAATAGTTCCTGCCACAAATCCGGATTGTTTCTTGTATCCTTATACCAATAGACATCATTCACCCGATCAAGCCAGATGTCAATTTCATCCTTCTGCTTTTCTTCCGGTTCCACTGTATCATCCGGTACCCGAATCAGCTCCATTGCTGTCTCATAGGCTTCCCGCAGCCGTTTAAACCCTTCTGCATCATCCTCCGGATTCACTGCCCGAAGCAGTTCATGATACCGTTCCTTCAACTGTGTTTCATCTTTTGTCGGCTCTAAGCCTAAAACTTTCCAAACTAATGCTTCTTCCATCTTTTACACTCTTTTCATTTTTTAATATATTTTTCGAGTACACGAAGTACTTCGTTTATTTCAATTGGTTTTGCAATATGCGCATTCATGCCACAGTCAAGACTGTGCTGTATATCCTCTGAAAATGCATCAGCCGTCATGGCAATAATCGGAATATCCGCATCTGTCCGGTCCAGTCCCCGAATATTTTTTGCTGCATCATACCCTGTCATAACAGGCATCCGAATATCCATAAGAATGGCATTATAAAAACCTACTTCTGACCGTTTAAACTTTTCAACGCAAATCTGACCATTTTCTGCACGTTCCAGTTCCAGACCGGAAACAGAAAGCAGATCATATGCAATTTCCCAATTCATATCATTATCCTCTGCCAGCAGGATTTTCACACCTTCAAAATGATAAACTTTTTCCTCCTCCGGCTCCCGGGTTTGGTTTGCTTCTCCTGCAAATGCCCTTAGTCCGTGGAATAGCGTAGACTTGAACAACGGTTTGGAAATAAATCCACTGATTCCTGCCGCTTTCGCCTCTTTTTCAATCTCACTCCAATCATAAGCCGAAAACAAAAGAATTGGAATCTCATTACCTACCCGCTTACGAATTTCACGGGCTAATTCAGTTCCATTCATATCCGGCATCCTCCAGTCCAGAAGTATAATGTGATAATCCTCCTGCTTCTGGTGCCGTTCCTCTATCATCTGAAGTGCCGTCATGCCGTCTAAAGCCCATTCTCCATTTACCCCGGCCTCTTTCAGAGCTGCTACTGTGCTTAAACAAAGCTCCTCATGATCATCCACTACCAGCAGGTCCCACTCCGGAAGAATCATATCCTCTGTCTGAACCGGAGCCCGCTCCAAATCCAATGTAACGTGAAATTCCGTACCTTCGCCCAGGGCACTGTTCAATTCAATCGTTCCACCCATGGCATCTATGATATATTTCGTAATTGCCATTCCAAGTCCGGTACCTTCCGTCTTATGAACAACACTGCTGTTTTCCCGAGTAAAGCTTTCAAAGATGTTCTCCTGAAACTCTGATGTCATTCCTATACCATTGTCTTTCACACGCAGATGAACCCGGACATGATTCTGACTTACCGGTGATTCTTCCTCCAGAAGTGAAACATGAATCGTTCCCTCCTCCGGTGTGAACTTAATGGCATTGGAAAGAAAATTCAACAATACCTGATTCAGACGGACGCTGTCGCAAAACACCTCTTCTGCCATGACATCCTGAATAAAAACATCAAAATTCTGATTCTTTTCTTTTACCTGAGGCTGTACAATATTTACAACACTTTCCATGGTCTCACGTAAGGATACCTGATGCATATTCAATGTCAGTTTACCACTTTCAATTTTCGACATATCAAGCACATCATTGATCAACCCCAACAGATGCTTGCTGGATAATGTGATTTTCCTAAGGCAATCCGCTACCTTCTGCCTGTCATCCAGATTGGAAGAAGCAATTGCAGTCATACCCACAATAGCATTCATCGGTGTCCGGATATCATGACTCATATTGGAGAGAAACTCACTCTTTGCCTTATTGGCCCGAACGGCTTCCTCTCTTGCTTCATTGATTTCATTTAACTGCTTCTTCGTCATATTAAAATAAACAGAGAAAATAGATAAAAGAAGAATCAATATAATTCCAAAGCATCCAATAAACAGAATGGTACGCTGGGCATCCAGACTGCCGATGGTCGTATCCAGTTCTCCATAGGGCATAACGGATACCAAATACCACTCGGAATCTGACAGCTTGGTACAATAAATGTGCCTGTTCTCATTGGCCAGCACAAGTACACCGGAGTAATCCTTTCCCTCGGCAATCGCCGCCTGAAGTTCTTTTATATAGTCTTCTATATTTCTTTCATCTGCCGCATCAAACTCATTTCTCAAACGAAAGAAATAATTATCTGCCTGTGAATCTGTATTCTTAACAACATAACTGCCATCATACCGAATGATATGAGAATACATCATGGTTGAATCCATATCCAGAGAAAGAGCTCTATTAACATAATCCGCAGGCATTCCTGCTACAAGTGCAGCACAGCGTTTTCCGCTCTTCATAGGATAAACTGCAGGAACTCCCAGTAATATAACTGCCTCGCCGGAATCTGTATGTCCGATCGCCACTTTACGTTCACCTGCATTTATGGAGTTCAAAAAGGGTTCCGGATCATCCAGTTCTACCAAATCCCCATACAGCATTTCAAATTCTCCATCTTTTGAGTAAAGCGCCAACTTATCAAAATCACAAATCTTTCCACTGGTTGTCAGCTTTTCTATCATATCAGTGCCATATGTAACCGTATCCGGGGGAGTTCCATCCGTAATACCTTCCACCTGATCAAACTGCAGGTCAATTAAAGTCTCAAAATGCCTTGTAATCCGCTGGCTGATTCCTGACATATATACGGTTCCCCCCTCATTAATTGCGGCGGTACTC
>JAIECC010000291.1 GCA_029068665.1 Lachnospiraceae bacterium | reverse complement strand
GGCCAGAGAGGCAGCCGCCAGACATCAGGCAATCTTTGGGAAGAATAATTATTTTCTGGAATTACAGGATCATGGAATTGCTGAACAGAGGATTGTAAATACGGAATTGTTGAAAATGTCAAAGGAACTGGAGATTCCTTTGGTTGCCACCAATGATATTCACTATGTCAATGCGGAGGATGCGGAGGCTCATGATTTTCTTCTCTGTATTCAGACCAACAAGAAGCTGAAGGATGAAGACCGTATGCGGTATGAGGGAGGGCAGTATTATCTGAAATCCCCGGAAGAGATGGAGGCACTGTTTCCTTATGCAAAGGAAGCCTTGGAAAATACCCATCGGATTGCAGAACGGTGTAATGTTGAAATTATATTCGGAGAACAGAAGGTGCCGAAGTTCGAAGTTCCGGCGCCCTTTGATGCCTTTGGCTATCTGAAGACATTATGTGAGGAAGGACTGGAACGGCGATATTCCCCGGTGACCGGTGAGTTAAGAGAACGACTGGAATATGAATTGAATACTATTCGTAACATGGGATATGTGGATTATTTTCTGATTGTATGGGATTTTATTCATTATGCCAAGGAACATGGAATCCCGGTAGGACCGGGACGGGGCTCTGCGGCAGGCAGTATTGTATCTTACTGTCTGGAAATCACGGATATTGACCCGATTCGGTATAGCCTGCTGTTTGAACGGTTTCTGAATCCGGAACGGGTATCCATGCCGGATATTGACATTGACTTCTGCTATGTCCGCAGGCAGGAGGTCATTGACTATGTAGTACAGAAGTACGGAAAAGAAAAAGTAGTGCAGATTGTTACCTTTGGTACTATGAAAGCCCGGGCTGTTCTGCGGGATGTGGGACGGGTACTGGATTTTCCATATGCTCTGGTGGATTCGGTTGCAAAGGCGGTGCCAAGAGACAGTCAGACGCTGAATATGACACTGGATCTGGCGCTGCAGGTTAGTCCTGATATGAAGAAAATGTATGAAGAGGATGAACAGATTCACTATCTGATTGATATGGCAAGAAAGCTGGAAGGTCTGCCGAGAAATACCTCCATGCATGCAGCAGGCGTGGTTATCGGTCAGGAGCCTATTGAGGAGTATGTTCCTCTTTCCAAGGGGGGTGACGATGCCATTACAACCCAGTTCACCATGACAACCATTGAACAGCTGGGACTGTTGAAAATGGACTTTTTGGGACTTCGTACGCTGACTGTGATTCAGGATGCCTGTGATATGATTTCCCAAAACAGCGGTGTATCATTTTCCATGGATGGTATCGATTATAACGATGCCAACGTGTATGGACTGATCAGTTCCGGGCGGACGGAAGGTGTGTTCCAGTTGGAAAGTGCCGGAATGAAATCTTTCATGACAGAACTGAAGCCCGGGAATCTGGAGGATGTCATTGCGGGTATCTCCCTGTATCGTCCGGGTCCTATGGATTTTATTCCCGCATATATTGAGGGAAAGAATCATCCGGAGAAGATTACCTATGATACACCACAGTTAGAGAAGATTCTGGCAGCAACCTATGGCTGTATCGTCTATCAGGAGCAGGTAATGCAGATTGTAATGGAGCTTGCCGGTTATACCTTAGGACGAAGTGATCTGGTCCGCCGTGCCATGTCGAAGAAGAAAGTAGATGTGATGGAGCGGGAACGAAAGAATTTCGTATATGGAAATCCGGAGGAGGATGTTCCGGGCTGTGTCAATCGTGGTATAGAGGAAGCAGTTGCGAATAAGATTTTTGATGAAATGACGGACTTTGCAAAGTATGCCTTTAATAAATCTCATGCGGCCTGTTATGCGGTGGTTGCCTACCAGACGGCATATTTGAAATACTATTATCCGGTAGAATTCATGGCGGCTTTGATGACTTCTTTTATTGAAAATGCAGGGAAGGTAACGGAATATATCTATGTGTGCCGGCAGATGGGAATTGAGATTCTTCCGCCGGATATTAATTCCGGAGTAGCCGAATTCTCGGTAAAGGACGGAAAAATGGTCTATGGACTGTCCGCCATAAAAAGTATTGGAAGAAATGTGATTGATGCCATAGTAGAGGAACGGGAGGCAAATGGCAGCTATAAAAGCCTGCAGGATTTCCTGGAGCGGATGCCGGGCAGAGAGGTGAATAAAAGAACGGTGGAGAATTTGATTCTTGCCGGAGCCTTTGACGGACTGGAGGGAAACCGTCGTCAGAAAATGATGGTATATCCACAAATCATAGGGAATATCAATGCATCCAATAAAAATTCCATGACAGGGC
>JAIECC010000290.1 GCA_029068665.1 Lachnospiraceae bacterium | reverse complement strand
TAACAGGAGGAACCCAGAATTGCAATATGCTTCCGCTGCCATCCCTTCCGTACTATCCAGGACGCCACTGCATTTACGTCCCGCTCTAATTCTCGAAAGGACTTACTAACTATGGTATCCTCAACAAAGTAGCGGTATGCCGTCCGCCCTCCATATAATCTTGATATTTCTCTTACAAATTCCTGTAAATCTACCAGCATCTTATTCATAATTTTCCCCCAGTGCCCGTGTTTCATTAACTGTTTCTTACAATTCTTTTTCAATTTGCATATAGAATAATTATAGCCTTCTCAGTCAGGAAATTCAATTCCTAATATTAGAAAATAAATGGTAAGACAGCATTTCATAGACCACCTGACAGCCTTCCGTAATTTCTTCAGGCAGTAATGCCCTTGCAACACACTTTAACTCTTCCTCCGGGGAACCCTCCAGTTCCAGATAGGCATAGTCCCCATCAATCCTTCGTACAATATAATTCATCGCTTCAAACATAACTCTCCTCCTTATAAAGTGATAAAAGGGAGCCGTCAAGCAGCTCCCTTCTCATACTCACTATCTTTTATTCCTTACCCATTCGGATGTTCTATTCAATTACCTTAATCCAGTCTTTCGGTGCTTCTATCCGACCCATCTGAATACCGGTCAGGGTATCATACAGCTTCTGGGTAATCGGTCCCATGGCATTCATACCGCTTGGCAGACAGATTTCTGTTCCATGGTCAACAATCTTTCCAACCGGAGAAATAACCGCAGCGGTACCACAAAGACCACATTCTGCAAAATCCTTTAATTCTTCCTTGAATACTTCCCGCTCTTCAACCTCTAAGCCCAGATATTCCTTGGCAACTACCATCAGAGACCGTCTGGTAATGGACGGAAGAATACTGTCAGACTTCGGAGTTACTACCTTATTGTCCTTCGTAACAAATAAGAAATTCGCTCCACCGGTTTCTTCCACTTTGGTTCTTGTTCCCGGGTCTAAATACATATTCTCATCATAACCTTCTTTATGCGCAGTAACAATCGCATGAAGGCTCATGGCATAATTAAGACCAGCCTTAATATTACCAGTGCCATGAGGTGCTGCACGGTCAAAATCACTAATCCGGATTGTTAATGGTTTTACACCACCCTTAAAATACGGTCCTACCGGTGTGGTAAAGATACGGAACTGATATTCATCTGCCGGCTTTACACCAATAACCGGATTTATCCCGAACATATACGGACGAACATAAAGAGTAGCACCGGAACCATATGGCGGAACATATGCCTCATTTGCTTTTACGGTCTCTACTACTGCTTCTACGAACTTGTCCTCCGGATAAACCGGCATTTCCAGTCTTTCTGCCGACTGTGCCATACGCTCTGCATTTAAGTCCGGACGGAAACACACGATACGTCCATCCTCTGTTGTATATGCCTTTAATCCCTCGAAAATCGTCTGTGCATACTGTAACACACCGGCACATTCGCTCATGGTAATCATATCATCTTCCGATAACTGACCGGCATCCCATGCACCATCCTTAAATGTGGAAACAAATCTCTTATCTGTCTTCATATATCCGAATCCAAGATTTGCCCAATCAATATTCTTCTTTTCCATCTTCCTCACACCTTTCCTCTTGTTACAGTTTGTTCACCCGGATTGGAGCTGTAACAAATTTTCTTTATTGTAGTCCTTGATTTCTTCACTGTCAAGCAACAACCAAACATCTATCATTTCCATATATCTTTTACTATCCAGTCATCCCTGCTTACATCATACTTTTGATTGCAGTATGGACACCTTTGATATCTGGTTGCATCAAAGCTTCCTCCGCAGCTTGGACACTCCACCTTCTTTATGGAAAAGTCCGGAACCACCTTGAATTCTGCGTTATGATGAAGGGTTAGATAAATCACTTCATCCTTCTCTTTGATTTTCCCTTTGGTGTCATAGGTATTCGTCAGATAAAGCTGCAGCTTTACCTCTAAAACATTCCCCTTTCTTTGCAGGGAAATAAGGTGCATCCCACCCCGGTAATTGATATTGATAATTTCCCGAAAATACTCCTTGATCTTGCTTCCACTATACTGGATACAATTTGCAGGGTCCGGACTTAAGATAACTATTCTGGCCAGTGACAATGCTTTTCCTTCAAAGTATTCATAACTGAATGCCGGATCAAACTTAGATACGGTCTTTGTTATCTTAGAACGGGAACCTGCGCTGCCAATGTTAACCGGCATTGTTTTCCCTGCCTTAAAAAGCGTTCTGGCAAGCAGGGTCATGGAATATATCATATAACCGCCTAATGCCCCCATCATGCTTCCCCCAATCAATACTCCAATCAATGTCATAATCAAAGTTTCAACGAAATCCGGGCTCCCTATGCTGCAAATAATAAAAATAAGACCAATAATATAGAATACTCCCATACCGGCAAACACATATCGCTTCATTCCCTTGTCTACCTTCTCCGAAACCGTAGCATTGTCAAGGAAATAATAATTCGTAACCTTTGGAAACAAATCCGTAATCAAATATTTCGTTCGACAATATGGGCAGCCTTCTTCTTCCAAAACGTGAATTTTGGTGATTGCTCCGCAATTCGGACAACTATATGTTTCTTCACCAATATTCTCATTCCCCTTCTTGGGTTCTATAATGGTCAGATAAGCGGTAAGATCTTTTTTATTCCGATATACAGATTTCCCGTTTCGAAAATACTCCACCCTCTTTTCAACAGTTTGGTTGCTCATACTTTGACCATAGCGTGCATACTCAAAGACATTTAAAATTGGAACTGTTTTTACCACCTTACTCGTTGAAGAAACTTGAGTATATGCCTTGAAATCCAACTTCATGGATAGCCCTCGTTCCTTCAATCTGTGTTCCTCCAAGTCCAGGTAATACCGGATATCCTGATTCCCGGACCGGGGTTCTGTACCAGTATCCGGCCATTGAGATAGTTCCTTTAAAAAATTTTGAAACAACTCAGAATAATCGGATTCCCATGACTTTAAAACATTGCTTTCTTCTGCCATAGAACCCTCCTACCCACAACATATGATAGTATAATCTGCCTGAAACACCTTACCCGGACGAAGCTCATTGCCATATTCCCGATCTGCCAGCATTCCTTCAAAGCTCTCCTTATCACAACGTCCATACCATGGTTCTATGCAGACAAAAGGTGCGTGTCTCTTCGCCGGTGACCAAAGTCCAAACAGCGGCGCATCAAACCGGACTGTCAGATACGGCTGTCGATCCGGTCCTGCCAGTGACACTTCGTGTGCCTGTCCACCTTCGATTACCAAAGCATCCTCATCAAATAAATGGGCATCAATAGGCATACAGCCATCCTGGGTGTCCAAGACATGCCCCTGAGATTCAATTAAGCCGTTTTTACTAAGCTTACCGTATGTCAGATTTTCCTTCTCATCAAACAGCAGGTAGTAATCCTTCTGCTTCCCTTCACCATCAATGGGACACATAAAAGCGGGATGTCCACCGATAGAGAAAAACATAGTCTTTTTGTCTTCGTTGGTTACCTTCCACATCACCTTCAGTTCCCGTCCAAGAAGCTGATAGCCGATTTCCAGTAGGAACTGAAATGGATACTTTTTCTTTGTTTCTTCATCTGCCCTTAATTCAAACCATATGGTATCCTCGGTATGCTCTGTCATGGTAAACTCCATGTCTCGGGCAAAGCCATGCTGCGACATAGGATAGGTTTTTCCATTATACTTGTATTCTTTATTCTTCAGACTTCCTACAATGGGAAATAATACGGGTGAACGTCTGCCCCAGTAAGCAGCATCCCCATGCCATAAATACTTTCTTCCGGTCAGGATATCTTCGATATCCATAAGCTCTGCTCCCCCATCAGCTATGGTAACCCGCAGGTCACCACTTTGTAATGTGTGTAATGCCATCCTTCTACCTCCTGATTTCACGCTTTATGCATATTCTTTTTATCCTTGTAACATAATAAAATAGTATACATTAATTTTTAAGAAAGAAAAAGGTGATTTTATGAACCAAAAGCAATTCCACCTGGGCTGGGTAATCTGTACCACAGTATTTGCTTTTCTGTTAGGAATGCTATTTCACAATATATATCCCTGGACCGGAAACAATGTATTCATAGGGCTCTTCTTTCCCATTAATGAAAGCATTTGGGAGCATTTAAAGCTGGCTTTTTACCCTCTTGTCTTAGTTTGGATGCTATTTGTACATCATATGCGTCTGGAGCCGGAGTTTCTATGGACCAACCGCCTGACTGCATGCCTCCTCAGCGTTGTGACCAGCTTTCTTATCATTACCGGACTTTACTATCTGCTTCATTCCGGTTTCGGGGCAAATGGACTTCCCCTGCACCTGACCACATACGGCATTGGTCTCTTCTGTGGTCAATGGCTGGCTGTACACCTGACCTTTCAAAAGAGGATTCCAAAATGGCTGGGTACTTTCAGTGCCAGTATTCTTTCCTTACTGGTCCTGACCTTTGCCTGCCTCTCTTTAAATCCTCTTTCTTTTCCAATTTTCCAGACACCTTAACCGGATATTACAATGATTTCTTTTCTAATGGATAATATATGTCTACAATCGTATAGCCAAAAGATGTAGTCAGAACATGATAGAAGCTGCCATCCAAAGGACGCAGATTCTTTTCTTTGGCATGTTGTTTCAAAAATGTCCGGGACTTTGCAATAGGTGCTCCCTCAAATGCGTGCTGGTACACCAGGCAATCCTGAATCCTAAGACATCGTTGGAAATATATGCCCTCCATACCTTCGATATCTATTACATCATTGATACTTATTCCAATCTGATATTCTCTTTGAGCATTCACCCGATAGATTTTGGCTTCTGCCGGAGCAAAACCACTATCTATAATAAAATGCTTTAATTCATCTCCCCGTATGAGCAAATCCCTTGGATTCTCAACATCCGTCCATAGTACATTATACATTATCAGCGACTTATGTTGAAATTTTAACATGATCCTTCCTCCTTTGCTTTCTTTTACTGCCGAAACGGACCACGCCCCTGACACAAAAGATTTCTTACTTCACAATATAAATCATCTTGGAAAAACAGGCAATCCTTCTGTCATGTTTTTACACATAAGAAGAGGAAACGCTTTCTTTTATTGAATACGTTTCCTCTATTTTTCCTTATTCATTTTTATCTCCCTTTGAGATTTCTGTGAGAAACCTTCCTCGATAATCAAATCTTCCACACCTGCCGTTACTCATCATCTTTTCATTTTAAGATTTAAATCATCACAATTTGCATCTTGGAAAGGATAAGTTTGGTTCTTGTAAGCCAATCATTTCATCCCTATGTATTAACTACCTAGTGTCCTGTTTCTTCTTTCGTACTACAGGTACGTTCTATGTGGACTTTTTGTTTGAATTTATATCTTAAGGCATTCTGTGTGGATTCTCTTCCATAGGACTGATTGATGATTGACTGAATTTTCAGTCTGCGTGTCCAAGGG
>JAIECC010000029.1 GCA_029068665.1 Lachnospiraceae bacterium | reverse complement strand
GTTAATATGAGTGTACTGTCAATGGGTATGACCAATGATTATATGGTAGCAATAGAAGAGGGTGCTACCATGGTACGAGTTGGAACAGGTATTTTCGGCACACGTAATTATAATATTTAGAGGGATAGGAGATATGTCATGGGAAAAGGTATTGACAAATTTATGAACATCCTGAGTCTGAATGATCCGGACGATGATGATTACGATAATGATGATTTATTTGATGATGAAATAGACTTAGTAGAACCCAAACCAACGAGACAGCCAAAGCCAAAGAAGGAAAAACCGGCACCGGTAAAACCACAGACTTCCTATAGTGCCCCTTCAAAGTCTCAGGCGGCTGCCAGCTATGAAGAGGACGACGATTATGACTATAGTCCGTCATACGCAAAGAAGCCAAGAGCGGCCAGAGGCGTTTCCGGTTCGAATAATAAAGTAGTATCTATGAATAGGGGTAGTGAAGTGTACGTAATTAAACCACAGGAATTTAATGAAGCACAGACAGTAACGGATTTTCTAAAGGATGGGAAGACCATCGTAATTAATATGGAAGGCATTGAATTAAATGCAGCCCAGAGAATCATTGATTTTATTGGTGGTGCATGTTATGCCCTGGATGGTTCCTTACAGGCAATTTCCAGCAATATTTTCATTGCTGCACCACAGGACATCGAGGTATCCGGTGATTTGCGGGATGAAATATTAAATGAGTCTACCGTATCTCCATATCTGGGATCCTATTAAGAATAAGGAGGAAATAAGTTATGATTACACCAGTTGAAATTCAATCAAAAGCATTTAAGTCCGGTATCGGCTATGATAAGAAGGATGTAGACACCTTTATTAATGAAATATTAGAAAATTATGAGGAGCTATATCGTTCTAATGTTGAGATGAAGGATAAAATCAACATGCTGAATGAAGGTCTTCAGCATTATAAGAATATTGAGGCATCTCTGCAAAAAGCTTTGGTTCTTGCTGAAAAAACTTCGGAGGAAACCATACGCACGGCAGAGCTGAAGGCACAGACCATTGAAATGGAGGCTGTGAATAAGGCAAAAGAACATACTGCTGATGCCAAGCGGGAGCTGGAGCGTGTACACAATCAGACCGTTGCATTAGTACAGCAGTATACCAAGTATAAGGCACAATTTACGCAGTTTTTAAATGCACAGATGGATTTGATTACCAGTGATTCTTTCCGGATTGATGCCAACGAGTTTGCAGCTTTTTCAAAAAGTGCAGCTTCACCGAATGATGCATATATCAATTCAAATCCAATGTCAGATTTTGTCGCAGAAGGCGAACAGGAGCCCCTTTCCGCTTATGACAATGGAGAGGATAGTGGTCGTCTGGGCGAGCGGGATGATGCAGACCGTTATGAAATGGCTTTTGACAGTAACCCGAGTTCTCAGGAGACAAGCTCTTTTGTAGATCCATTTGCAACAGCACCAAAGGAGCCGGAACCGAAACCGGAAACTCCAGAACCAGCTCCGGAAGCAGCAAATGAACCGGATGCCTTTGAAGGAGAAGTAGAAGACCGGGTAGAAAAACGGGCTATGCTGGATGATGAGGATGCCAACAGTTCCGGATTTACATTTATTTAGAAAGATTCGTGATATTGCAGCTGTAATTGAATGATATTAAATCTGGAAATGAACTGCTTGCAGGCAACTGTAAGCAGCTCATTTCTTGTTTATTCAGAGGAAGAAAGGCCAAGATGCAATGAAATATGTAAAAGCCATAATTGGCATTTTTTTATTAATATGTTTGGATCAGTATGCAAAGTATAT
>JAIECC010000289.1 GCA_029068665.1 Lachnospiraceae bacterium | reverse complement strand
GCCTGATCTACCACAACTGCCTGTATTCCGGTTTTCGCTTCAATCAGTTGTTCCATTCCATAAATCATACTGCCGCCGCCGGACAGCACAATTCCCCGTTGAGAAATGTCTGCTGCCAGTTCCGGAGGACAAATTTCAAAAACACCAAGAATTGCATTTAATATCTGAAGTGTCACCTCACTAAATGCTTCTATGGTCTCATTGGCGGATACCCGTACCCGGTCCGGCAGTCCATTTACCAGATTCCGCCCTTTCACCACCATATAATCATCCGTTGGTCTTGGATATACACTGCCAATTTCCATTTTAACCTCCTCTGCCGTAGGTTCCCCAATGAGCAGATTATAGGTTCTCCGGATATATTTTATCATTGCTTCATTATAATCATCACCGGCAACCTTTAACGAGTGATTTACCACCAGACCACCCAGGGAAATCACGGCAATATCCGTAGTTCCGCCGCCGATATCCACTACCATGTTTCCACAAGGCTGAACAATATCCACATTGGCTCCGATTGCCGCTGCCACCGGCTCCTCCATGATCAATACGGAACGAGCCCCGGTACGATATGCTGCATCCTCTACCGCTCTCCGTTCCACCTCGGTCACTCCACTGGGTACACAGATACAGACCTTCGGCCTGCGCAGCGTAGCCTTCCGGCTCATTGCCTGCTTAATAAATGCCTTTAACATCTTTTCCGTTACCGTATAATCCGAAATAACCCCCTGCTTCAATGGTCGGATAACATCTATATTTTCCGGCACTCTGCCTATCATTTTCTTTGCTTTTGTCCCGATTGCAAGTAATTTCTTTGTGTCCTTTTCAAAGGCAACAACCGAAGGCTGGTTAATGACAACCCCCATACCTTTAACATAAACCAATACATTTGCGGTACCCAAATCGATACCGATATCCATATCAAACATCTTTATTCCTCTTTCGCTTCTGTTTCTTAATCTATAATCCGTTTGGCTCGTTACCCGCAAAAATAGGGGCTGTCATGAAACACCGGCCTCTTTGCCGGAGCCTCATGCAGCCTCCCTGATTATTCAAAATCTGAATCTATCAATTCCTTATGCTCGGTCAAAGAATCCGCTCCTCCTAATCCCCGGAACATCCGCTCCTCTGCTCTGCTTATGGCATCTTTTACCATCTTCAGAACACGATCCAAGTTGCCGTCCTCTACTCCAAGCATCAGATTCTTCAGCTTAGACAATGCTTTTTCATCAGCTTCATACCCTAACTGCTTAATATAGTTCTGAGCAATCTCATAGACAGCTCCGTTATCAATCCGGTGCATCTGAATCAAATGCTTAAAATACGGAACCATCTTCGTATTACCGGAAAACAGTCTGGATAAGGACTCCATTTCACCGGTTAAAATGACTGCAATGTCATTACTCGGATCAGCCATCACATCTGCAAGCTGATCCACCTTTTCCGGTCTGACATTTCCTGCATTTTCGATTACCAGACAGCCACCCTGCAGCTTTGCAACGGCAGAACTCAAATCAACCTTATTAAAAGCAGCCGCCTTAATTACTGCAACCGTACTATTCTTGCAAAGTCCCATTGCATAGTAGCTCTTTGCAAAGTCAATACCGATATTGGTCGTACCGAAGCCATGCTTGCACAAAATAACAATATTTCTCGGTTCATTTCGATTCTCATCAATTGCAATAATAGCCTTTTTCATCTGACGGCTGATGGAATCCACATTCATGTATTTACCCAGGAACTCTTCTGCTCCTGTTGGCAGACCGGCATCCTTATTTCCTGTCTGCTCTTCTACAGG
>JAIECC010000288.1 GCA_029068665.1 Lachnospiraceae bacterium | reverse complement strand
TCTGACCCGAAAATATCAACATTTCTTTTATAATTTTATCACAAATACGGATTTATTACAATAAATTTAATAAAAGCTGCAGACTATTTACTACAGTTAACTCCCGAATTTCTGTTCTGCTTCCATGAAAATGATATTCCTGCCAATATACAATCCCTTTCAGGTAAATTCCAATGTATACCAATCCCACCGGCTGTGACTGTGTACCGCCTCCCGGTCCTGCCAAACCGGTTACTGCAATGGCAGCATCTGCCTTTGCACGGCGGGCAGCACCTATCGCCATCTCAACTACCGTCTGCTCTGATACAGCAGTATACTGTTCTAACGTTGTATGCTTTACCCCTAACTCCTCTTCCTTTGCTTCATTGGAATACGTCACAAATCCTCTGTCAAACACTTCTGAAGCACCGGATACATTTACCAGCCGTCCGGCAATCAGCCCTCCGGTACAGGATTCTGCTGTGGTAACGGTAAATCCGTATTCTTTTAATGCTTCTACCACCTGTGTCTCCAGGTCCCTCCCTGCTTCTGCAGAAATAACCGGAACACAAATCTGTTTGTCCTTCTGATTCTCCATAATACTCCCTTTCTGATAAGTGCTTACTTTTGCTCGGAAAGTACATTCCGGTTCTTTACCAGATAGTCTATAAGCGATACTACCGTTAAAATCAGAGATACATAAATCAATACTTGTTCACAAACCCCGATCCACGCTGTCACTGCCGGAAGATTCTCACCTAAGTTTACGATCAGAACAATTATCATAATCATTTGAATGGTGGTTTTTATTTTTCCCCAATAGCTGGCAGCAATTACAACTCCATTATCCGATGCTACCAGCCGAAAGCCGCTGATAATGAATTCTCTGGCAATGATCACAATCACCACCCATGCCGGCATTCGTCCTAATTCAATCATTGCAATCATTGCGGAACAAACCAGAAGCTTGTCTGCCAGGGGGTCCATAAATTTACCAAAATCCGTAACCAGATTATACTTTCTGGCAATCTTTCCATCCAGTAAATCCGTCAGACTTGCAATTCCGAAAATCCCAACAGCAATCCATTTTCCGGCAGGAATCCCCGGAATCATGAATGCCGCAAGAAAAAACGGAATTAGAATGACACGAAACATTGTTAATTTATTCGGTAAATTCATAAACAACCTCTCCAATCAAATCATACTCATTTGCATCCGTAATACGAACCCTTACCAGCTCGCCGGAAATAATCTCTTCCTCTGCCGAAATAAAAATATATCCGTCTACATTGGGTGCTTCTCGATAGGAACGCCCAATATAAATATCCTCTTCATATAAATAACCTTCCACCAATACCTCTAATATGGCTCCAAGCATTTTCTGATTATTGTCATAGGACACCTCCTGCTGAAGTGCCATGATTTCATCCTGCCGCCTCTTTTTTTCTTCCTCTTCGATTTGGTTCGGATAATCAGCCGCTCTGGTTCCTTCCTCCGGTGAATAGGTAAACACGCCTAAACGCTGAAATTCCATTTCATCTACAAACTCCAGCAATGCTTCATGCTGCTCCTTCGTCTCACCGGGAAATCCGGTAATCAGGGTGGTACGAATGACAATGTCCGGCATGGCAGTCCGCAGCCGATTTACCACATCCCGAATCTGCTTCTGACTGGTCCGTCGTCCCATTGCTTTTAATATGGCATCCTCTGAATGCTGAATGGGCATGTCGATATAATGACAGACCTTTTCATTCTCTGCCATGGTTCGTATCAGCTCATCCGTAATCTCTTCCGGATAGCAGTAAAGCAGACGAATCCAATGAATCCCTTCGATCCTGCTCAATTCCTCTAACAGTCCGGGCAGACGCTTTTCGCCATAAAGGTCCTGTCCATAAACAGTGGTCTCCTGTGCCACCATGACCAGTTCCTGATAGCCTTCTGCCGCCAGCTTCCCGGCAGTTTCCAGAATCTCCTCCATGGGAATACTGCGATAATTCCCCCGAAGATACGGAATTATACAATAGGTACACCGCTTATTACACCCCTCTGCAAGCTTTAGATATGCCATGGCATTTCCCGTGGTTACCACACGGTCTGTTAATCCGGAGGGCAGATAATGAATGTCCTTACAACAGTTTACTTTCTTTCCTTCTACTGCCTGTGTTACCACAGAAACAATATCATCTATGTTAGTAGAACCAAGAATGGCATCTACCTCCGGAATTTCCTTCCGGATTTCATCCTGATAGCGCTGTGCCAGACAACCGGTAACAATCAGTGCCTGTAACCGGGCAGTCTGCTTTAATTGTGCCAGCTCTAAAATCGTCTGGATACTCTCCTCCTTGGCATCATGGATAAAGCAGCAGGTATTCACCACGGCGGCATCTGCTTCCTGCTCATCGTTGGTTATATTATAGCCATTCTGCTTTAACAGACTCAGCATAATCTCACTGTCTACCAGATTCTTATCACAGCCTAAGGATACGAATAATATGTTCATATGACTTCCTCTTTTTCCGGCTTATGCCTTTCGGATTTCCACAGCTTCCACACAGTTATGCATCAGCATGGCAATGGTCATAGGACCTACCCCCCCCGGAACCGGTGTAATGGCACTGGCAATAGGCTCTACGGACTCATAATCCACATCCCCGCAAAGCTTGTTATTTTCATTCCGATGGATTCCCACATCAATGACTACTGCGCCTTCTTTTACATAAGAAGCATCTATCATCTTTGGCTTACCAACCGCTGCAACCAGAATATCTGCCCGTTTGGTTACTTCCTTCAGATTCTCGGTTCTGGAATGACATACCGTAACCGTTCCATTTTCCCGAAGCAGCAACAGTGCCATAGGCTTTCCTACAATATTACTTCTTCCGATAACCACACATTCCTTGCCACTGATACTGATTCCGGAACGCTTCAAAAGCTGAATAATTCCGGCAGGAGTACAGGATACAAATCCCGGCTGACCGATGCTTAAGGCACCTACACTCTGGGGATGGAAACCGTCTACATCTTTTTTCGGATCAATGGCCTGTATAATATGATCTTCATTGATGTGCTTCGGCACCGGAAGCTGCACCAGAATTCCATAAATAGAATCGTCCTGATTCAGTTTATCAATAATCTCCAGCAATTCTTCTTCTGTGGTTTCCTCCGGCAGTTCATATGCCACTGACTGAATGCCAATATACTCACAGGCTTTTTTCTTATTTCCCACATATACGGTAGAAGCAGGGTCCTGTCCCACCTGTATAACAGCCAAAGCAATCTCTGTTCCCTGTTCCTTATATGCAGCAACCTTCTGCTTCAATTCATCTTTGATTTCCTGTGAAATCTTCTTGCCATCAATAATCTGAGCCATACTACTCCTCCTGTACCGTTATTTCACTCTTCCTTTTACTTTTCTATATTACTTCCTATCCTTCTTTTGCATTTGATACTTTGCCTTTTCCAGCCTAGAACAAGCCTTCAATCTTGCCATCTTCATTTACAGAAATCCCTTCTGCAGCCGGATGCTTTGGAAGTCCCGGCATGGTCATGATTGTTCCGGTAATGGCTACGATAAATCCTGCACCGGCACTGACATATACTTCACGTATGGCAATCTCAAATCCGCTTGGCCGTCCCAGCTTGTTCGGGTCATCGGATAAGGAATACTGATTCTTTGCCATACAAACCGGAAGGGCTCCATAGCCAAGAGCCGTAATCCGCTCTATGGCTTTCTTTGCCGCCGGTGCATAAGTAACACTTCCGGCGCCATAGATTTCCATGGCAATGGCTTCTATCTTTTCTTCTATGCTCAATTCGTTATCATACAATGGCTGATAATGGCTTTCCTTGGTTTCTAAAGTATGAAGGACCGTCTCTGCCAACGGAATACCGCCTTCTCCACCTTTCTCCCATACCTCAGCCAATGCAAACGCACAATCCCGCTCCTCACAGAAATTCTTTACAAAGACTAATTCTGCATCACTGTCTGAGACAAACCGGTTTAATGTCACTACAATCGGCACACCAAACTTTTTCAGATTCTCAATATGCTTTTCCAGGTTCACAATTCCTTTACTTAAAGCATCTATATTTTCCACATTCAATTCACTTTTATCCGCACCGCCATTGTATTTTAAAGCCCGTATCGTTGCCACCAGTACAATGGCATCCGGCCGCAGACCTGCCTGACGGCACTTGATATTCAGGAATTTCTCTGCACCCAAATCAGCACCAAAGCCTGCTTCCGTAATAACATAATCTGCCAGCTTTAAGGCTGTTTTGGTAGCGCGCACACTGTTACAGCCATGAGCAATATTGGCAAACGGCCCCCCGTGTACAATAGCAGGTGTATGCTCTAAGGTCTGAATCAGATTCGGCTTCATAGCATCCTTCAGCAAAGCGGTCATGGCTCCCACAGCCTTTAGGTCAGCAGCCGTAACCGGAGTTCCGTCATACTTATATGCAACAATAATTCTGCTTAACCGACGGGATAAATCCTGCAAATCCTCTGCCAGACACAAAATTGCCATAATCTCAGAAGCAACGGTAATGTCAAAGCCATCCTGCCGAACCACACCATCCAGCTTTCCACCCATACCAATAACAATATTTCGCAAAGCCCGGTCATTCATATCCAGACACCGCTTCCAAACAATCTGCTTTGGATCGATTCCCAGTTCATTTCCCTGCTGTAAATGATTATCCAGCATAGCCGCCAACAGATTATTGGCAGATGTAATGGCGTGGAAATCACCGGTAAAATGAAGATTCAAATCCTCCATGGGAACTACCTGGGAATAACCGCCTCCTGCAGCTCCCCCCTTAATGCCAAAGCAGGGACCAAGAGAAGGCTCCCGCAGGGCAATGACTGACTTTTTATTCAACAATCCAAAGGCTTGTCCCAGACCCACCGTAACCGTAGTCTTTCCTTCTCCTGCCGGAGTGGGATTAATGGCAGTCACCAATATCAGCTTTCCGTCCGGATTTGTCTGCACCCGGCTAATCAATTCATCACTGAGCTTTGCCTTATACTTACCATATAGCTCCAGTTCATCTGCTTCTATGTTCAGCTTCTCTGCAATTTCTCCTATGGGCTTTAATTCTGCTTCCTGTGCGATTTCTATGTCCGTTTTCATTTATTAATATCCTTTCTGAACTGCATAACCTCATTTATTCCATTACTAGCAATCCTAACCAATTCCTATCCCAATGTCAACTGCCTTTCCGGAAAAGCGTCCCTGCCAGCCACCCAACAAACTGAAATATAATTTAGCCTAATTTATATGCTTCTTATAAACTCTGGAAGGCTCTCCATCCATATCATTCATCATTTGGTAAAATTCACACCCATACTTTTCATATAATCCTGTATGGTTTGTTGAGATAAAGATATCTTGCACTTTCTCGGCTTTAGCAAGTTTCTCAATTTCCTGAAACAATTTTCCTACATATCGATGTCCCCTATATTGGGGAAAGGTATACACAAATCCAATCCATGGAGTCAGCACTGTCGGCTGGATATCATCTTTTTCCGCATATGTGCAAAATGAAATGAGTTCATCTTCATTCACGAGCATCAATACCTTTGATTTTTCACCCACAGTATCCTTAAACTTGTTTTCACTTAACAATTCATACAAAAATTGACCTGCTCCCCAATCACTTTTCTTTATTTGTTCCAACCAATACGCCTGTCGTTCGCAGTTATAATAATCTATTACTCGCATTTGTAACTTCTCCATTTCTAAGCCCAATGTTTTACGTTATTCATCTTATCGACAAATTGGAATTTATCGTTTTTCTTTTCCAAAATGCCTATACGACAATATACCTATTGGAATGAAGTAAGCGCACCAAAACAGAAGTGCGATCGTGCCGCCGCTGCCGTTATCACCATTTGCCATACTTGTGAAA
>JAIECC010000287.1 GCA_029068665.1 Lachnospiraceae bacterium | reverse complement strand
TAACAATCTTATTAATCTTGTTCGGATTTTTATCCGGATTGGCTGCCATGGTATTCATGTAAGCAAAACCAACCACCAGAACATTGTTTTTCTTTGCATAACCATTGGTAGTAATTGATAAATCAATCAGCTTACCAAAGTTTGTAGAAGTATCAATTGTCAGACTGACATTACCACCGGAACTGCTTCCACCACCAGAACCAGAAACCACTGTTTTGCCTTTTAAGACACCAAACAAGATATAGGTTAACGTCCGATTGGTCTTGTCTTCCGATAATTTAACCAGCTCTGCAACTGTCTCTTCGGTCAAATCCGTATCCTTATAGGTATCCGGTGCAATCAGAATATAATCATATTTCTTAACACCACCATCACCATAGAAATCTTCCGGCTTCAAATCACCTGCTGCTGCTGCTGTAACAACTGCTTTCGTCGGCAGATTATCTTCAATTGCCGTATTAAATACGGCATTCCAGTGGTCTCCATCCTTTACCCACGCATCAACTTCTGTCTGAATATTGGCCGCCACTGTATCTGGATCTGCGGCATCACCATGAATGTATAGTACATTTAAGGTAGCCTCATCCTCACCATTCCGCTTCCAATAGTCTGCCCAAGAGTCATAACCCACCGGTCTGGTTACATTGTTCAATGTATAAGGTACATAAATGGAACGAGGAGAAGTAACATAATCCTTTAACACATCTCCTACATCCCCATCTGCTGTATCAGCCGTCCAGTCAGCTACTTTCGTGGTATTGGTCCGCTTCCAACTATTCTTAAAATCATTATTTGTCAGACGATATGCCCTGGAATCCACACCTGTTACAGTATCATCCTGCTTTGCATCGTCCTCAGCGCCAGTATCCGGCAATGCATAATTCATAATTAACGGCTTATTTAAGCCGAAGGCATAATTATGAAGATATGCATACAGGTTCTCTCCCATTGCATTGCCTCCAACATAAGAGACCTCACTTCCGGAATATACATAAATCAAATCTGAACTTCCCAGTGTCGTAGCAATTGCTTCTGCAGACATTGCATTCAACGAACCAACGCTCATTACATTCACTCTAACTTTATCCGGATTCATTTCATCATCAATGGTTCGGTTATCATTGACCACATACTTGCGAAAGCCATTATCATTATTCTTAAAAAATGCTTCCACTGCAGCCGTATCACCGGAACCCGGTGTAATAATTGACACATTATAAAAGCTTGCATCACCATTATCCGGATCAATGGAATCCTGAATGATATGATCCAGCTGTGTTAATGTTGCACTGGTTGCATCCAGTTGTGCCAAAGCCCGGTATCCAAAATCATCTACCGAATTCGATTTCATATTTGCCATGACCCAGATAGAAGATGCAACCAGAACCGCAAGTATTGCTACTGCGCCAATTATGATTTTAGATTTCTTAGTTTTTAACATAATTTTGCTCCTTTCTCATTTTCTATCTTACTTATGGTGTAGGTGTACCGGAACCGGAAGAACCGCTTCCTGCAGAAGGCGGGTCCTTTGGCTTCAATACATAACTATTTCGAATGGTTACCATGCCTTCCGCCCGATTCTCCATACCCTGTTTTTCGAAGTCCATGTACAGGTACAACGCATTTTCATCCGGCAGTGCATAGACACCAGCAGCCGGAACTGCTTCCTCATGCATATTTGTGTTGCACAGCAAATAATTTTGCCTCAGGTCTTCCACAGAACCATTATTCACAGTATTTCTTACAGCATCAATATATGATGTAAAATAACTATCCAACTCTTCTACCGTAGGGTCCGGATCCGGATTGGCACCATCCCCATTCGAAGACGGGCGAACAAACGTACTTCCACTATTACGGAACAAATAGATATCTCCACCCTTAAAATAAAATATATCGATGGAAGCTCCATAGGCATCGCCACCGGAAGCATCTGTAGTTGCCGCCTCATAAACAACTGCAATGTACGTTAAATAATTCGTATCGGTAATTGCAGTCTCCGTTAAGGCATCAAAGGAATACCTTGGTCTGCTGTCTATGGTTGTAAGTGGTGCTCCTGCATCATCCAACAATGCAAAATCAGCGCCTGCCTTCTCAGAACCAGCCGTACCCACTGCCGCATACTCCCTGGTTGCGGTCCCAATCCGCACCAGCTTTGCCTGCATGAGCTTATCTGAAATCAGATCCAGTACCTCTTGCCCTGCCTGCTGCAGTTCGATATCATTTCTGGAACGCACATAACTGTTCGTCGTCGTACCCATAAAGCTGGCAAGTGCAATCATAATCAATGATAGTATGGCAATGGCAATCAGCAACTCTACTAATGAAAAACCTTGATTGTGTTTTCTTTTCATTTTCCCAACCTCCCTCTTCATCAGTAAGTTTCATAATATCGACCGGTTCTCCGATTCAGATGAACATTTGCAATCAGCTCACCATTCCTTCGATACAGGCAATATTCACCGGCACCATTTGCCGAATCAATGGAACCATCGCTCTTGTTATACCGTATAACTACTCCCGTGGCATCCACTGCAGCTCCGGCATAGGTCAGACTTCCTCGTGAAAGAACCCGAACCGGACTCGAAACACCGGAATAATTATAATAAACCTGGGCAGCTTCCGATATACCAGCCGGTGCTCCGGCATGGAACGTACCACCCTCGCAATAACCGCGTTCTATATAATAACTTCCGTCATCGCCCAGATAAAGGCGCATCGCCGTTCTCGAATCCTGAGCCATAGTAGTGGTTCGCAAGGTTGTCATTTCTGATTCCAAGGTAGAAACCGCCTTCTTGTACTTGGCAGAATCTACGGAACGGAGAGTTATAAAAGAAGCAGCTGTTAATATTCCAATGATACACATTACAATAATCATCTCTACCATGGAATAGCCTTTGTTATGATTCTTCTTTCTGCTTTTCATTCCATCACCACCCTACTGTACATTCTTCTTCCAGTTATTATACCGAAGAATATCACCAAGCTCGATATTACCAACGTCTGTACCCTCCGGACCTGAACCATCAGCATCCGCTGAATAATCCTTAAATATCTCGCAAATACCGGAATAATCACCAACTGCATTCCCTTTCGTTGCATCTGCAGTCCGCAGGATTGTTTTTACGATTTCCGGGTTCGCAATAAAATCCATCCGATGATTTACTTTAATTTTACTACCGGAAACAATTAAGCCTTCAAATCTCTTCAAGGTATCATCCGTAAAGTTTACATCACCCTTTGCTATAATTAAGCCTAATATCTTACCATTACTGCCGACCGGTGTATTAACGGTGACATCTCCATCAGAAATCCATACATATGCATTACCAATCTGAACCCCATTCATAGCACTACCTGTAATCTTACTAAAGTCCAGATAATGATTAATCGGTGTTACATCCTTACTGTTCATGGCAGCAATGTTTGTTTTTAATTGTTCCATTTTGTCTAACAGTTCTCCGCTATATGGTGAATTACTTGATACATCAATGGTCTGCAATGCATATTTCATTTCCATATAATCACTGTTATACTGATTTGCCCGTTGATTAAAGTTTACAATAGTCTGGCTTTCACCATTTATCAGATTAGCATCTAATGTCGGTGAAGCAATTGTTAACCTACGATTCTTTGCTACATTCACCGCTCCGGAGGTATAAGCACCGGAAGTTGTAACCTGTGTTGCATTGGCACCTACATCTAATCCCATACTGGATAGATTATCAGTATAATCCCTTATATTCACAATATCTGTTGCAAGTTCATAACCAGGCAGATTCGGTAAATCATTCACATACCAATCGAAGAAATCCGCTGCTGCTGTTGCACTTCTAAAATTCAGGAAATAGTAAGTATTACCGGAAACCTCCTGCTCTACCATTGGATTGGTTGGATCCAACCAGTTTTTAATCCGATCATAAATGGTTTTATTAAATGCCACATGACGATCCGTGAACTTCGGCATCCGCTCTCCATCCTGCACATACCAGCCCAATGGCATATATGCCATCTGATTGGTCCTCATAGAAATGGATTCACCGGTCCGGACATCCGTATTATCTTCCCAGGTAACATAGTTTACGGTAGCTGAAGTTCCATCATCTGCCACAGAACTACGCCTTGTCTCGGTGGTTGAGATATAAGAACGACCTGCCACATACAGGTTATTCAAACCAGTCATATCAATATTAGCTGCATTTCCATTTACAATAATAGCACTACTGTTATAATGGGCTCTTCCACTCTTTGCATACTGGGACAATACCCGCTCTGTCGCTGCAGTCTGAGAGAAATTATAGCCATAATAATTGCCGGATAACTCCAAGGTTGCATCATCGCTGTTAATTTCTAAATCATCTGCGATAAAGGCATCTGCAAACATGGAAAGGGTTCCATCACTGAAATTCATTCCTACCGTTCTGGTAAAGGAAGGTGCCATGACAATGTTATCTGCCCATACCTGTGCATTACCGCTACCGGTTGCCAAGTTACCCAGAATGCTGACATTGGCATCATTCATAACTGAAATTGAACCGGGAACAATCACCTTTTCAGCCATAATGTTGAGATTGCTGGCATTTACATAGATGCCGGAATAACGGCTTGCTTCTGTCATTCCATCACAAGCAGACAGCTTTACAAGACTTTCTGCTGAACCGTTATAATAACTGGATACATTGGTATCACTTACTTCATTATATTCTTTATTGTAATAATCAGAAGCAGCATACACATTACCGGTTACAGAAATAACATCCTTTCCTGTAGTAGCACGATTGAATTCAATACCCATATCTGCAAGCATGGAGAATTCATATAATGCATTTACACTGCCATCTACATTACTGAAGGATACATCAAACTCCGGTTCGGATATCTCAATATCGGTAGTAATAGACTGAATATAACCTTCTTCTGTAGTTCTTGTTACTGTCACATTATGAATAATCAGCTTATCATAAATTGTCTTGCCGTTTTCTTCTGAAGTCACTACTTCCAAATAAAGCCGTGGCTGTGAAGCAGATAACGTAGCCGGATCAACCAAGCTTACATCATCAACAGAAATAAAAGACTTCAACCGATCATATAACTGGCTCTGAGACTTATATGTATCGCTTTCTGCCAGATTACTTAAAAACTTTTGCTTCATAATAAAGTTAGCAGTATCTGCTCCGATAGACACATATCGTCCCTTTCCGGTAACCGGGTCAACATAGTAATACACCATGACCTCTACCGTACTTTCATAAGCACTCATTAATGCCGATACTGAATCACTTCCTATACCAGCATAAATATCGTCCATGGCCTTTTCCACATAATAAAAGTTATTCTTATTTTCTAAGTCCACATAGCGCATGCGGTAGAAATACCCCACCGACGCCATAATAACTCCAATCAGAATACCCATACACGCAAGCGTAACCATGATGACAACGAAGGTATTACCTCTGTTATTCAATTTTTTTCTAAGAAGTTTCCGCATTAGTAATCCCCCTTTGAAGTATCAAACGTTGTTACGTTACCAGTTCTCTGATTCGTCAATGTAATTACTATATTATATGCACGCCCCTGTTCGGAATACCGTTCATCCTGATCCAACGGATGCACAACGGAACCTATCGCTGACTGTGAAACATTCACTGACATCTTACAAGTTCGGTTTCCCGGATAATTAACGCTGCTAATAATATTATCGTATATTACACCGCCTTCTTCAACCTTTAATGGCATATTCGTATAGATTGCAACCGGATTGTCATCCAGGTCTTCTGTAATCCTAAATTGCGTCATGTACAAGTAATTACTTCCATTTTTATCATCCCGATTATAACCGGTTCCTGTTGGTATCAGGCTGTTTGCCGGTGTTACCGGATTTCCGTCCTCATCAACAGAAGAGCCAGATATTGCAGAATCATCCTCTGCCGTACGAATCACATAAACTTTTGCCTGCTCACCGGTTTTATTTACAATCTGAATCACGTCATCTTGATAGTCGTTATAATATAAAAACTGGTTATACATCAGATAAATTTCCGGTATCTGCTTATAAGACTGCTGTAATGCAATATAATCCATTGTTGTATCCGCTGCAGAAACACCATACTGTGACTGAATGGAAGGACTTTCGTATTGAACATGACAGATTACCTGATACTGATTACCATTCAAATCCGGAACGGAAAGCTTATTAATTTCAACCGTAATAGTCTTTTCTACAGAATTCGTAATGGTACGATTTCCATTCTTAATCTGAGTCGCAATCATTTCCTTACTTTCGTCACCGGAATTCTCCAATGCAGATATAATTGCATTCATGTAGGCACTTGCTGCAGTGGTATCATAATTCGAAAGTCCAGGAATCACAGCTGATGTGCTGGCATCCAAACTGGACAGATTACCAAGGTTCACTGCATTAGGATCCACATAAGTGGTAGCCGGCTTCAAAGAAGCTTCAGCATATGGCTTCGTATCCAATACGATATCAACATCATAATGCCGGTAATCAATCTCCGCAGTACCGGTAACATGGAATTCACGAACCAACGCCTCCTGAGCATCTTCACTTGCTGCCTTATTTGCCAGATTAATCGCCTGATACATTGCCGTTACGGAAGCAAATCCTGTTCCGGAGCCTGGTGTCATCCTTCCGGTTACATAAGAACCTGCAGGTATAACAACTCCATTGTTACCATCTGACTTAACCGAATAATAGCTTCCCTCAATGTTCATAGAAGAAAGTTCAATCCCCAAACTATCTGCAAACTGACTTTGCCCAGTAGCTGTATAGAGCAAAGAATCCAACTCTGTCTGCTTTATGGTTTCTGCAACGGACTTTCCATAGTCCGTTGCAGCCTGCTGATCATCTGCCCGCTGTCCGATTCGGATACTGGAAGCAAGCTGAGCAATGATTGGAGTTATACATAATGCAAAGATAACAACAGCAATCAGTATTTCTATTAAGCTGACACCACGGTTATTTAATCTTTTCATGAAATCACTCCATTCTACTTATAAACAATGACACTACCTGCCCGATTGGTAATCTTAATTCGATTTGCACTAGCGTCGTCTACAACCTTTACATACAAGGTCTTATCCGAAGAATTCTCAATTGATAAGGCAATTGCATTCACATCGGATTCATCCTTAATGGCAGAAGACTGAATCAGCAATGTCATATCTTCACCAGGATCAAATTCCTGTCTCTGACGATTGGTTCCGATTCCGTACTGTACTACATAGGAATCGCCCTCTTTGGATACAGTAACGGTAACTGCTTCTGCTTCATTTCTGTCACTTGTTACATTGGTGCCACCATTTCGTAAACCTACCAACTTACCGGAGGTATCACTGGAGGTAGGATTTACAGCAATATATAGATCATAATCACTCTTAATGGAATCTCCGTTATCCTCTGCGAACTTTGATACACTGCCGGATGCAGTGCCGCCGGTAAACAGGTTATCTACACCAGTATCAATATCATCCAAATCCAAAGGAACCTGCTCTTCTCTTCCATTTCCCTTAATGCAGTAGATATTTACCGTCATGCTGCCACCGTACAGGTCAGACTGCTCATCTCTTGAAACAGAAACTGCATCAATAGTCATCCGATATGGATAAGCTGCTACATAGTTTACAAACTTTTTAATGCCTTCATAGCTGCCCTCATAAGTAAAATTCATAGAAGAGTTAAAGCACTGATATCCCTCAGAAGCAGTATTTTCTGTAAGTTCACCTTCTGTATCTTCTACATCCAAAGTTCCTTCTGCATTGCTGCCACCCAGTACATAGAATGCAGTTTCCGGATTCATACCTTGTGCAGTAACATTGTAATCAATCTCTTCATTATTTCGAACACCCTGTACGAATTCCAACTGATATTCCTGATTCAGATTCGACGGAAATTCATCCAGCTTTTCATCGAACATAGCATAATTTGCTTGTGTATCCTGAAGATACTGTTCCCGATTTGCTTCCTTTGCCAATAACTCATTATAATATGTAGTTAAACGCTTTACCTCTGCTTCAACGCTTGCTGCTTTTTCATTATTCGGCTTCATGCCAAAGAACCATGCTGCAAGCAGAGCCAGGATACCTATAACGATTAATAATAACTTCTTATATGTCTCATTCATGCTCTTACCCTCCTATTCTGCTTCTGATGCAGGCTCTTCTGTTGCTGCTACTGGAGCTTCCGTTGTCATGAGACCGGCTTCATACTCCGGTAACACGTAGTTACAGGTCACTGTATAGGTATACAGCTTTGCTCCGGTTTCATCATCTGTTGTTTCTGATACACTTGAAATAAAGGCATCCTGAATACAGTCCACATCTCTCAAATCCTTCACCAGACGTGCAATAGAATTATAATCTGTACTCTCCATGGCAATGGATACACCGCCGGAAGCGGAATTGATACTCAGAACATTCACATTCTTTGGTACCATTTCCTCTAAAGCACCCCAGAATTCCATCATATACTCATTAGAAATCTTTGTAGAGTCATACAGAGTCAACATGTCATTGTATACTGCCACACTATCCAGATAATCATTGTAAATCTGCTCAATATCCTGAATGCTTGCAATCTGTCCTTCCACTACTGTTTTTGCGGTCTTTGCCACGGTTAGTCGAACCAAAGAAATAACCACCATACCAATGGATACGATAATCGCAAGAACTAAAAACATAACACAAGCAACCATGGCACCCTTGCCAGCCTTCTTCTCTGCCTGTTCCCGCAGAATAAAGCCCATTGGCGCCATAGCTGCACCGATGGAACTAATCAGATACACCGGACTATATATCTTGGTGTTAATTCTATCATCAAATTTTACACTATAGAGACTGTCCATGACCTTGGTGGCTACATTCAACTGAATCTTGAACAAACCTTCAACACCACGAACCAAAGCACCATCACCGGTCAGATATACATCATCAATCGGCTTATCCGGATTTCTGGAACCATAATAATCCATAACACGACCAATATTATTGATCAGATACCGGAAGGAGCCGGTGATAGCATCATCATCAAAGTCAACGGTAATCAACCGTTCACTCTGCAGAAGGGATAATGCCGTGGATGCATCTACATCCTTTGCCTCCATAACCTCTGCCACCACTGCATTGATACCATATGGTACCGTTCTCTGCAGCAACAGGGTATCTCCTCTTACAATATTCAATACTGTAGACTCGCTGCCGATCTGTACCACCATGGTAGTTGTATTATCTGCAGTCTGAGTCTTGATTAACTGGAGCATTGCATTTCCTACATAGTCAATGGACTGTACACTCAGCCCTGCAACACTTGCCAGTTCATAATATGTACGCACCATCTGCTGCGGTGCAGCCACAACCAGGACCCGCTTATTCTTGGAGCCATCCTCTGCAGCTACAGTTTCCAATACAGAGTGTGCAATAACATAATCCTCTATATTAACAGGAAAATATTCTGATGCATTCGCGTTAATAATACCGGCAACCTTTTTGTCCGGAACAGAAGGAATCAAAACCTCTCTGTTTACGATCTTGGAAGATGACAGCACGAAA
>JAIECC010000286.1 GCA_029068665.1 Lachnospiraceae bacterium | reverse complement strand
TGGCAATTCCAATCATCATGGGTCAGAATATCGGAACCTGTATTACCGCATTATTGTCCTCTGTAGGTGCAAATAAAAATGCCAAGCGGGCAGCGTTGATCCATTTGTATTTTAATATTCTGGGTGCAACGGTTTTCCTGATCGTATTTTATACGGCAAATGCATTTCTGCAGTTTTCATTTATGGATCTGGCAGCGAATGCTTTCGGCATTGCGCTGGTTCACAGTGTCTATAATATTTTTGCAACCATTGTGCTGCTTCCGTTTTCCAATGTGCTGGTAAAACTAAGCTACCTGACAATTCGGGAAACCGATGCAGAAGCTGGCAGCAGGGAACGGACAGCGGATTTTCAGGTGCTGGATGTCCGCTTTCTGGATACGCCGGCAATCGCCACTGCACAGTGTAAGTATGTTGCTGTAAAAATGGCGGAGCTGTGCCGGAATGCATTGTTCCAGTCCATGGACCTGCTTAAGGTCTTTGACGAAGAAAAGGCAGCAGAGGTCAGTGACATGGAAAATATGGTGGATCAGTATGAAGACGAATTAGGAAACTATCTGGTAAAGCTAAGCAGTAAGAATCTGACGGAAAAGGACAGTCATACAATCTCTATGTTGCTGCACTGTATTGGAGATTTTGAACGGATTTCCGATCATGCAGTGAATATTTGTGAATCCGCCCGGGAGATGCATGTGAAGGAACAGAAGTTTTCGAAAAAGGCGGAAGAAGAAATTACAATCTTTTCCGGTCTGATCCGGGAGATTGTAGATACCTCGGTTCAGGTTTTTGAAACTGAGGATCCGGAGCTGGCCTGTGAAATCGAACCTATGGAAGAGGTTGTAGACGGGCTGAATGATGAAATTAAAAAGCGTCACATTAAGCGGCTTCGAAAGGGAAAATGTACCATCGAGCTTGGATTTGCATTATCCGATATTACCACGAACTTTGAACGGGTGGCAGATCATTGCTCCAATATTGCCATCAGTCTGATTCAGATTCCGGATGATGCCTACAGCTCTCATGAATATGTAGAGAATCTGGAGAAGGGAGAAGACTCCCAGTACCATGAAGCATTGGTACGATATACAGAAAAATATATGCTCCCATAGGGAGCAGGAAATCAGAGGGGAACTTAGTTCCCCTCTGATTCATAAAATGCAGCCTCATCCAGCATTTCATCAAAGGCATCGGCTACCCGGTCGAATTCCTCATCATCCAGAATTTCTATCAGATTAAATTCCTCTCCGGTTCTGGTATAAGCGTAAAGGAGGATTTCATCCTCGGCCAGCCCTTCTACCTCCTGCAGGGGAAGCAGGGCAACATAATCCTTTCCTTCTAATGGAAAGCTGGCGATGATTCCGCATTCTACCTCCACATCTCCTAATACTAATGTAATGGTATCTTCCATTTCTTCATCTAAAAATAGTTTTTGCTCATCATTGTCTAAATTCTTATTTGATTCCATTGTATTTACCTCTTTCTTTACTTATATGTAATAATTACCATTAATATACTAAAAAGGCAGCTCTAAGGCAATCCTAATGTTACGGTTCAGCCCTGCCCATCCGTCAGAAAACGGAAGGAATCAGTATATCTTTTACTTGACTTTATACGGTTTTTGTCTAAAATGAAAAGAGTGGAAGCAGGAATGGAAAAATTTCGGTTACAATTCACAAGGTTACATAGGAAAACGAGAGGATGAGAGGAGAAGCAAGGTGGCAACGCAAGGTTCTTACAACGGTCACGAAAGAAAAGAGACAGAAGGAAAGGGTTCCAGAGAGGGCTATGCTGCCCGTGAATACCGGGGAAGAGATAACCGGAATGGTGGAGACGAACGCAGCAGAAGCAAAGGGGATTTTAAACCAAGAGAGAATCAGAACGGTGGAGAATACCGGAAACGGGAGAATCGAAGCTTTCGCAGTAATGAAGGGAGAAGCAGAGAAGGGCAGCCTTCCAATCATGAATATAAGTCCAGAGATGGTCGTACCGGCGGTTATAAGCCGAGAGACAACCGGAATTCCTTTGGCGGTGGATATAATTATAAGGACAAGGATGAGGAGGATGGAAAAAAGGTGTTCCGTTCTGCCAAGCCGAAGCCTGCAGATAAGGGAAAGGAACCGCAGCCGGATAAGTTCGAGACCATTAAGCGTTTGGAGCGGGAACAAAAGACCATAAAGAAAAAGGAATCCAAGCGGAATAAAACGGAAAGTACCCGACCTCAGCAGAGGGTAAAGCGGCAGAATAACCGGAACTATATGAATGATTATGCAAATGGTATGTATGATGACTATGAGGATGATTTTTAATGAACGGTTCTTTTGAAAAGGACAGTTATTAGTTTAGAACGAAATGTAGAATGACCAGGAGGAAAGAAGAATGGCTATTGCTTATAATCACAGAGCAATTGAAAATAAATGGAGAAAAGGCTGGGAAGAGCGTCCGGTAAATGTAGATGACGGAACAAAGCCGAAATATTACTGTCTGGATATGTTCCCTTATCCATCAGGAAACGGTCTGCATGTAGGCCATTGGAGAGGCTACGTGATCAGTGATGCATGGAGCCGCTATAAGATGATGCAGGGATATTATCTGATTCATCCTATGGGCTGGGATGCGTTTGGACTTCCGGCAGAGAATTATGCCATTCAGAATGGAGTGCATCCAAGCATTTCCACAGCAGAAAATGTAAAGAATATTAAGCGTCAGATTAATGAGATTGCGGCGATTTATGATTGGGAACGGGAGGTAAATACCACCGATCCGAATTATTATAAGTGGACCCAGTGG
>JAIECC010000285.1:892-2155 GCA_029068665.1 Lachnospiraceae bacterium | reverse complement strand
CTGATATTCCACTGTATTATTCCATCGTACAGGTGAATTACTGTTTTCATACGATTGAAAAGCTAATCCTGCCGCTTATTCAGGATTCAGAAAAAAAGACCGCCTTCTGCGTTGCTTCTAATGCTGTTTCCATGCAGCTCTTAAGTGCAGAATCCAGCGCCCGGTACAATGACAGACATGAATACAAACTGAATATATGGACCTCCAGCTATATTATCCGGGATACCATGACAAACAGCAACAACATGGAATTAGTATATAGCCAGATTGCAGATAAACTTCAAAAATTAAATATGATCAGATCCTATATCTTTACAATTAAGGAAGAAATAAAGCTGAACTGGGATGGCAGCTGGTACATACCGGAATATTTACAACTGCAGGTATACAATAAAGACCAGGTCACCGTACCATTGACTAAATCGGAGCATTTACTCCAGGTAAAGGATTTATTTAATAATCCGTATATTCCGCAAAAAAGAAGATTTACCATGATTCTGACTCCGATCTTCACTAGTGAGGATCACCATGGTGTATTCTTATGCGAAATCGATATTTCATATTTCCATCATGTTTATTCCATTAATCTGGAGCTTGGTACTACTCTTAAGTTCTTAAAAATGAACGAAGAGCAACAGCAAACCAATCAACAGTTGGAATATACACTTTCCATATTGCATGAAAAGAACCGGCAGCTCAGCAAAATCTCTACCATTGATGAATTAACCGGTGTTAAGAATCGGCGTGGTTTTCTTACAGAGACTCAGGCAGTTATCTCCTCTTCCCTCAATCAGGGACAGCGGGCCATTCTACTATTTGCCGACATGGATAACCTAAAGGTGGTCAATGATAAGTTCGGGCACGATGACGGAGATTTTGCTCTTCGGACAATTGCCACAGCTTTGAAAGCAAGTCTTCGGAATGATGATATCATCGGCCGGATTGGCGGTGACGAATTTGTGGCTTTTGCATTACTTGGCGGGCAGCAGTCTGCAGAAACAATCTCCAAACGGATTCACAGGAAGCTGGAAATTATGAATTCCACCTGTGATAAACCGTATTATATTGAAGCAAGTATTGGTATTGTAGACTTTATTTGTGATGAAAATGCAGATATCCAGAACTTAATTAAACTGGCAGATGATGCTTTATATGAGAACAAAGCTCACAAACGGGCTTCTGTATTAAAAGAAGGCTTCTAATCCTAGAAGCCTTCTTAAATTATACCATTTACCTCCTGATAGAGACTTTTTGCATAGCTGT
>JAIECC010000285.1:0-882 GCA_029068665.1 Lachnospiraceae bacterium | reverse complement strand
CCATGCCACACACTAAATCCGTCACTAACAGAATTCGCAAATATATCTTTTCCTCTTCACTTTTTCCGGCTGAATCCGCATAGTACCGCTGTACATAATTTTCTGAAATCAAGGTTACCACCTTTTCATCGATGGTTCCTAATTCCATATCCGTATCAAAGTAAACGGCTGCCTTCACAAACTTATCCAACAGGAACTCCAGCATATGTCCTGCGGCAATTTCCAGCTTATAAATCGGCTCTGAGATAAAAGCATTCCGATAAGCAATTGCCCCCATGGATTCCATCAGCCCCTCTGCATAGGTTCCATGAAACAAATCAAATCCGTAGCTTCCATTCATAATAGCTTCATAATTCGAAACAAAACCAAAGGTTGCACATTTAATCAGATAATTCTGTACATTGGCGGCCCAATTTTGTACCGCATAAAATTCCGGATTTCCATAATCCCGTTCTAACGCCTTCTGATACTGGAACTGCAGTTCTTCCAGTGGATCAAAATAATTCTTGACCCATGGAGGGCTTTTTTTGTTTAACTGGCGAAGCTCCCGCTCCAGCATTCCGTATGTGATACATCCTTTTTTTACGGCATCCTCGATATCAGCAGTCTTGTACGCAATATCATCTGCGGCTTCCAGAATAAAGGTTAAGGGATTGCGGCAGCCATTGGTTCCCGTTGCCTCCTGAATTTCCAGAAAAACATCCCGGTCTGCATAAAAATATCCCATTTTCTTATACTTAATATCCTCTGCCCCCGGATCAGACTCCAACGAGGAAATCGGATATTTTAAAATTGTACTGAGCAATGCATAGGTCAGATTCATGCCATATTCATCAGAAAAAAAAATGAAGCTTGCTAATCAGCCGAAGCGCCTGAGCATTG
>JAIECC010000284.1 GCA_029068665.1 Lachnospiraceae bacterium | reverse complement strand
ATTTTCCAGATAGAAGTCCCGTACTGCCAGGGCAGAAGCACTGGTCAGACATTGAAGACTCAGCCGGTCAGTTTCATGAATCAATTGCATTCCTGGTTGTTCCTTTTTTTGTTTTCTATTATAATGAATTATATTACAACAATCAGGAAAGGTTCGCAAGAGTATGACAGAGGAAGAACGTTATATGGGTTATGCCATTACCCAGGCAAAGAAAGCACTGAAAAGTGAGGATGTTCCCATTGGCTGTGTAATCGTATATGAGAACCGGATTATTGCAAGGGGATATAATAAGCGGAATAAGAAGAAAACGACTCTGGCCCATGCGGAGCTGGATGCTATAGCCAAAGCTTCCAAGGTCCTGGGGGACTGGCGGTTAGAGGGCTGTACCATGTATGTGACTCTGGAACCGTGCCAGATGTGCGCCGGTGCCATTGTACAGGCGAGAATTCCTAAAGTGGTGATTGGATGCATGAATCCTAAGGCAGGCTGTGCAGGCTCTGTTCTGAATCTGCTGCAAATGCAGGAATTCAATCATCAGGTAGAAGTGATAAGGGGGATTCGGGAAGCAGAATGTGCAGATATGCTGTCTTCTTTTTTCAGAGAGCTTCGCATGAAGAATAAGAAATTAAAGCTGCCAGAATCGGAATAACAGAGGCCCCGGAACCGGTTTTTCGGAGATTGACAGGAAAGAAAGTTTTCGTTATACTGAAATGACGGTACGCATTTTGTACTGAATAAAATATGTTATCAAGTTTCTGTGCAACCGGGGAGTTAGCGGTGCCCTGTACCTGCAATCCGCTATAGCAGGGGCGATGGACTGGTTCGGGTCGCTTTTTCATAAAGCCGCCCTTTGTAAGTGACGTTGAAGCTTGGGTCTTGCGCAATAGATGCCCACGAACCGTGTCAGGTCGGGAACGGAGCAGCACTAAGAGGGATTGTCTATGTGCCGCGAGGGTGCCTGGACTGAGTTAACTGCAAAGGTAACGTTTATGAAGAACTTCACAACCCAGTCTGCACAGATTTATTTTTCGAGTTTTATAAAAAAAGATAGCATTTTTAAAAGAAAAATGATAATATTAGATACAAAGTATTTTAAAATGAAGATATAGGCAATATTTTATAGATATGGCAGGATACTTTAAGAGGCATTGTATCGTGAATAACGGGTTTTTAAGGAGTGTATAAGTGATGGACTACACAAAAGTTTTTGAATTTGTGAAAGAAATGACAGCTCAAAATGGAAGACCGGACAATTATTCATTTCGTAGTCGATATGAGCATATTATGCGTGTTTATCGTTGGGCGATTAAGCTTCAGGCAAAGGAAGGTGGCGATTTAGAGATTATTGCCTTGGCTGCATTGCTTCATGACGTTGGCTGGGATAAGGAACGGCCCCATGAAGAAGTAAGTGCAGAAATTGCAGTAGAGTATTTGGTGGAACAGGGATTGGATGAAGCCAAGATCGGAAGAATCGGTGATATTATTCTTCGGCACAATGATAAGGATACAGAAGAAGAGTTATCCGTAGAGTGCAGAGTAGTGATGGATGCTGATTTACTGGATGAAGTGGGAGCTATGAGTGTTCTTTGGGATTCCATGGCAACTGCATGTGAAGAAGAAGCAAGCTATAAGAAAGCATACTACCGGGTCAAGAATTATTATCGCATTAATCAACCGAAGATCCGACGATGTAAGACTGCAGCAGGCAGGACGGAGTATACAAAGCGGATGAAATGTATCGAAGAGTTTTTGAACGAACTGGAACGAGAATTGTTTTAGGAGGAGAATGATATGAAAAAGGTTCTTATTGGTATTGTAGTCGCTGTACTTTTAGTAGTTGTCGTTTATTTCTTATTGCCGGAAGGTCCTAAAAATGTAGTTAATTACTATAAGATGCAGTGGTTTGATAAGGAACAGTTTGCAGAAATCCAGGTGGTGCAGAACACAAAGGTATTAGGACAGGATACTGTTACATACGGACAGATTATGAATAAAGTGGTAAATCATGAGTATTGGACTTATGATAGCGGTATCGGTGGAAATGGTATGTTCCAGAAGACCATTACGGCAAATGGTGATGGCGTTACAATTACGCTTGGAGAGAATGCCGATTCCGGAATTTATGATGACGCATCTTTGCAATTTGTATTTACCTTGGATTCTAAGGGTGGATATGATTTGGTAGCATATATGAACGGTACGCAGTTGTCAAAGGAGGACAGAGACCGATTACTGGCAAAGATGTGTGATTTAGCAAAATAAGTTTATGTAGAAGGTTTTCATATAAGTACATATGAATGAAAAACGCGTCATAGCAGATTTGTTATGACGTGTTTTTTAGTGCGTTTCACAGCTTTTTCAAACTCTCTTTACAAACATGGATAAAAATAAAATATACTTTGAAGTAGGAAGGGTGAGAGATAATACAAAAGCAGTGGAAAATGAAAAACAGTAGCAGAATTTGCAAAACAATAGTTGACGAATCTCTGCAATTGTAGTAATGTGAAGTTGTAATTTTATAGAAATGTTTCTCTTATTCAGAACGGTGGAGGCAGAGGGGCCGATGAAGCCGTGGCAACCCCAGAATTGGAAGGTGCCGACCTGAGCGAGTCTGTATGATATTATTTCATGCAGCATCTAGAAGATGATCGAGCAATAGGAGGATTTGATTATGGTTCAGGTCCGATTGTTCGGACCTGTTTTTTACTATATACCAAACAAGTGATTAAGGAGGAGACAAAATGGAAAAGAGACTATTTACTTCAGAGTCTGTAACGGAAGGACATCCGGATAAGATTTGCGATCAGATTTCTGATGCAATTCTGGATGAATTATTAAAGCAGGACCCTATGAGCCGGGTAGCCTGTGAGACCTGTATTACTACCGGTCTGGTTTTGGTTATGGGTGAAATTACCACCAAGGGTTATGTAGATATTCAAAAGACGGTACGGGATACCATTCGTGATATCGGCTATGACCGGGCAAAGTACGGATTTGATGCAGAGACCTGCGGTGTTATTGTGGCCTTGGATGAACAGTCCGGAGATATTGCCATGGGTGTAGATCAGGCTTTAGAGGCAAGAGACTCCGAGATGAGCGAGGCGGAAATCGAGGCAATCGGTGCCGGAGATCAGGGTATGATGTTTGGTTATGCAGTGAATGAAACAGAAGAACTGATGCCATATCCAATCGCTTTGGCACACAGACTGTCGAAAAAGCTGTCAGAGGTCCGCAAGAATGGAACTCTTCCATATCTCCGTCCGGATGGAAAGACCCAGGTATCAGTAGAATACGATGAGAATGGAAAGCCTGTCCGGCTGGATGCGGTTGTTCTGTCTACCCAGCATGATGAGAAGGTGACTCAGGAGCAGATTCATGAGGATATTAAGAAGTATGTGTTTGATCCGGTTCTGCCTAAGAATATGGTGGATGAAGACACCAAATTCTTCATTAATCCGACAGGCCGGTTTGTCATTGGCGGACCACATGGTGACAGTGGACTGACCGGAAGAAAGATTATTGTAGATACCTATGGCGGTTATGCCCGTCACGGCGGCGGTGCATTCTCAGGAAAGGATTGCACAAAGGTAGACCGTTCTGCAGCTTATGCTGCCCGTTATGTAGCTAAGAATATTGTAGCGGCAGGACTGGCAGAAAAGTGCGAGATTCAGTTATCCTATGCGATTGGTGTGGCAAGTCCTACTTCTATTATGGTGGATACCTTTGGAACCGGTAAATTATCCGATGAGCGTCTGGTAGAAATCATTCGTGAGAATTTTGACTTGCGTCCGGCAGGGATTATCCGGATGTTGAATCTGCGTCGGCCGATTTATAAGCAGACGGCTGCTTATGGACATTTTGGCAGAACAGACCTTGAACTGCCTTGGGAGCAGACTGACAAGACTGATATACTGAAAAAGTACTTATAATCATATATTATCATGGGAAAGGGAAGGCATATGGAGAAGATTTCACTGCAGGCAAATGCGAAGATCAATCTGGGCTTGGATGTACTTCGAAAAAGAGAAGATGGTTATCATGAAGTAAAGATGATCATGCAGAGCATATCCCTATCAGATACCTTGACACTCACCAAGTGTCCGGGAACTGAAATCCGACTGGAAGCAGATCAGGAGAATGCCTGTCCCCATGTTCCCATGAATGAAGACAATCTGATTTATAAGGCAATCCGGCTGCTAAAAGAGGAATTCCGGATACAGGAAGGTGTGGAAGCGGTTCTGGTGAAGCGGATTCCCGTGGCAGCAGGCATGGCAGGGGGCAGTACGGATGCTGCTGCTGCATTAAAGGGAATGAATCAGTTATTTTCTCTGGGATTATCGGAGAAGGAGCTGTGTGACAGAGGAGTACGACTGGGAGCAGATATTCCATATTGTATCATGGGTGGTACTGCATTATCGGAAGGAATTGGCGAGAAGCTGACTCCTTTTCCGGCTATGCCGGACTGTAGGATTTTAATTGCAAAGCCGCCGATTGATGTATCTACTGCCTTTGTATATGGCAATCTAAAGGTCAAGGAAATTACAGCACATCCGGATATTGATGGTATGATGGAAGCAATTCATGGACATGATTTACATGGAATTGCCAATCGCTTAGGTAATGTCTTGGAAACAGTAACCATACAGGCATATCCGGTGATTGCAGAAATAAAAGAAAAAATGATGGCTTACGGTGCCCTTCGCTCTCTGATGAGTGGAAGTGGTCCTACAGTATTTGGGATTTTTGAACAGAAAGCAGCAGCGGAACAAGCGGCAGAAGCAATTCGGACTGCGGGGTTGTCGGAACAGATTTATGTAACGCATCCTGTATAACACTGTGCATAGAAGCAGTTGATAATGAGAAGAGGGTACAGTATGGAATTAAAATTCGATGTCAATGAGTATTTGCCGTTACGGGATGTGGTCTTTCAAACTCTGCGTCAGGGTATTATTACCGGAGAGATTGCGCCGGGAGAACGTTTGATGGAGATTCCTCTGGCAAAGCAGCTGGGAGTAAGCCGGACACCTGTCCGGGAAGCTATACGAATGCTGGAGTTGGAAGGTCTGGTCGTGATGATTCCAAGAAAAGGAGCAGAGGTGGCCCGTATTACAGAGAAGGACTTGCGGGATGCTCTGGAGGTTCGCTGTTCCCTAGAGGAGCTGGCAGTGGTGCTTGCCTGTAAGCGGATTACCCGAGAAGGCAAGGAAAAGCTAAAGTCCGTCTGTATTGCATTTCGGGAGGCTATCAGTACGAAGCATGTGCCTTCTATTGTTGATGGAGACGTTGCCTTTCATGATACGATTTTTGAGGCAACCCAGAATCAACGCTTAATTACCCTGACACATAATCTGTGGGAACAGGTATACCGCTACCGCGTGGAATATGTGAAAGACTTTAGTTATCATGATGTTTTAGTCAGTGAGCATGATGCAATTACAAATGCTATATTACTGGGAGATGCAGAGCTTGCACAGCAGGTCATGCGAAAGCATATTTATAATCAGGAAGCAATTGTAATCAGTAATGTGTACCGGAAAACTCAGAATTAGAATTCGAAAATAATTCTATCTTATGGTAAAAATTGAATAGAGCAGTAAAATCTCACACATACTATGAAAAGAGTAAAATGTGTGAGGTTTTTTTATGGAACAATTATACAATTCTAAAAATGAAGTGACGGCAGATTTAAGCAGCCAATTAGAAGACAATATAGCTGTAGTGGAGCAGTTGTTTCAAAATTGTGATGATATAGTCAAGAAGCAGTTTTCCCTTAATCGTACCGGAGAACCAGTATCCGTTTACATGGTGTATGTAGATGGTCTGACGGATAATACTATGCTGCAGGAGCATGTAATCAGTCCTTTGCAGCGGTTTCGACCGGAAGAGCAGGGAGATATATTTCAGATGTTTTTTCACAGTGAAATCGATATGGCAGATTTAAAAGAAGAAACCTCTTTCAATAATGTAATAAACAGTATTTTAAAGGGCGATACGGCATTGTTCATAGAAGGATATGCCAAGGTAATCATTATTTCCAGTAAAAAGCTTCCGGTAAGGAGCATACAGGAGTCAGATACGGAAGCAGTCATGCGGGGACCCAGAGACAGCTTTAATGAAAGCCTTCGAACCTGTACGGCTTTGATCAGAAGGAGAATTAAGGACCCGAAATGTAAGGTGGTACAGGATAAGTTTGGTGATCGCTCCAGAACGGATTATGCATTGATTTATATGGAGGACCTGGTTCCGGATGGTCTTGTGGATCAGGTAAAGGATCAGTTGGCAGCTTATGAAACAGATGCTATTTACGACAGCGGCATGATGGAGCATTTCATGAATCAAAAGTGGTATTCTCCTTTTCCCATCATTCAAAGTACAGAGCGGCCGGATAAAACCGCATCCTCCATTCTGGAAGGCAGGGTTGCAATTGTAGTGGATAATTCACCGGAGGTGCTTCTGCTGCCGGCTACCTTTAATACATTTTTTCAGGCATCGGATGATTATTATACCCAATGGTCAGTGGCAACCTTTGCCAGAATCCTGCGGTATATAGCTTCCATTCTGGCAATCGGACTTCCCGGATTTTATATTGCAATCACCAGCTTTCATCTGGAAATGCTGCCTACGGAAATGCTTCTTGCCATTGCACAGGCAAGAAGTAATATTACCTTTCCTGTGGTGATTGAGGTCCTTCTAATGGAGCTGGAGTTTGAACTGCTTCGGGAAGCAGGAATACGGCTGCCGGGACCAATGGGGAATACCATTGGTATTGTAGGCGGTTTGATCGTGGGACAGGCAGCAGTAGAAGCCGGTCTGGTAAGTACCATTGTGGTAATCGTTGTTGCTCTGGCAGCACTGGCATCCTTTACCATCCCTAATGAAAGCTTTGCTTCCGCCTATCGGCTGCTGAAGTTCTTTTTGATTATTGTCAGTGCGATTTGGGGGTTATATGGATTTATTCTGGGAATGCTGCTGCTGGCGATTCATTTGTCCGGTATGACCAGCTACGGCGTACCATATATGGTTCCGGCAGTATCTACCGGGAACGGATACTATGAGAGCAAAAAGGATTTTATATTAAGATTACCAATCTATTTGATGAAACGGCGGCCTGTATTTACAAAAGAAGGAAATCGGATTCGTATGCGGCACCGATAGATTTTGGGAAGGAGAATAGAAAATGGAAGATGCACAATATCGTATATCCCCCCGTCAGCTTCAGCGAATGATAATATTAGAGACCGGTTCCATCGGCTGCTTGTTTGTAACCGCATGGTCCGGTGTGAATAATGGAATTCTGACAGTCATGCTCAGTATCATTGGAAGCTTGATTTATGGCGGTATTCTGATGGGAATCGGCAGAACGGATGGAGGTTTTTTTGCAATTACGGAGCATTCTCTTCATGGCTTTCTCTGGCGGCTGGTTTGGATCATCTATGTGGTTCGATTTGCAATCCGGGGAGCATGGATTCTGTCCTATCTGGAATTACTGATACGAGAAACCTTATTTGACGGCCCACGACTTATGATTATCATACCTCTATTAGTGATTTGTGCCTATGCCGGTATGAGAACTCTGGTAGGGCGGGCAAGATTCGTAGAGCTGCTGTTCTGGTGGGTGGTAATCCCGTTGATTCTGCTGTTTTTGATTGGACTTTGGAAAGCAGATTTGCAAAGCATTCTGCCCCAACAGGAAATTAATATAAAAGAATTGTTGATGGGAGATTATTGTCTGATGGCATTGTTTCTGCCTCTGGAATTCCTGCTGTTCCGAATGTCTGCGTTAGAAGGCGGAGACCGGAAGGTATGGAGTATTGGAATGAGGGGGATTTTGTTGTCCGGGTTATGGCTTCTTCTGGTTTATGTAGTAACCATTGGTATTATAGGCTCCGGCTGGGGCCATGAATCTCTCCTTGGGGTAACAGATGCCATGGAACTGATTTCCATTAGAGGAGGCGGTCTGGAGCGAATCGATATTCTCATGATTCTGTTCTGGCTGGTAGGCGGCATTATAACATTGAGTGCATATTTATTCCAGGGACAGCAGTTATTGAATCGGATTGTTCCGTATTCAGGCTCTATATCTGTATCCGCAGGAATTATGACTTTGTTGATTTTGATTCTTTATTTCTGCTTTTCCAATGCCGGACAATGGTCGGAATGGTATCTGCAATATGCTTGTGTCATTGATCTGCCACTGTCTTTGGGACTTCCGATTTTGATCTGGTGCATTTATCAGCTTCGAAGCCGGAATGAAAGAAGACATCGGCTGGAACGGGCTGGAGAAGCACAGATGAAAGGAGTGAAGGAATTTTGAAGAACTGGAAGAAAGGAATAGGGTTGCTGGCAGGCCTGGCACTTATGGCAGGGACCGCTGGCGGCTGCACCGGACAGGCGGCACTGGAAGATCGAACCTATGTGGAAAGCCTTCATATTATACCGGAAGGGGAAGGCTATCGCTATCAATGTACCCTTGCATATGTGGATTCAAACTCTGCGAAATATCTAAAGGCAGGATTGGATGGTGCAGTTATGGAACCCGGAAGTACAGAGCAGGAAAAAGAAAAGAAGCCGGAGAATGAAAATAACTCTGGTGAAACGACAGAAGAGGAAAGCGGGGATTATACAGCTGTGGCAGATAATATGACGGAATTCAATCAGGAATACTATCGGCTTACCGGCAGTAATTTTGATTATTCTCATTTGCAGGGAATCTATCTGGATGCCAGTCTGTACCAGCCCAAGCTGGCAGAGGCGGTGCTCAAGGATATACGGGAAGCGACCCAGGCAGTCCTTTCCACACCGATTTATCAGGAGGGACTGGAAATCGGGGAACAGCAGGAAACGACGCTGGGAGACTGGCTGAAGGAAGGCAGATAAGGACTTCGCTTTTGCTAGTCCGGAGGATGGAATACTGGCGGCTCCACTTGCCGGGTACGGCTTGGGAGCCCCGGTATTCTTTTATGTATCCACCTTTTAGCAGGACTCGAAATATGTTGTTATTAGTCGTTATGTCAGTAGACTTATAAATAAAAGTTTGATATCATGTCACTAACAGGTGGCATTTTTTTGTGTCTGAGTGAGAAGGGAGGTTTTCCGGCGGCTTACTCAGACATGAGGAGAGTAGGTGGGCTGAATGACACGGAAGAAAAAAATAGTGATTATTGTAGTTGCGGTAATGCTGGTGATGGTTGTATCTGCTACTATTTGGACTATAGTAATCAAGAACAAAAAGTCTAAAGAAGAGGCAGAAAATATTGAAATCGTAATATCGGACAAAGAAGGCTTGACGGATTCTGTATCTGAGGAGCAGGGAGCTGATGTCAGAACGGAAGAGAGCAGTCATACGGGGATACAGACAACTACCGAGGAAGAAAAAAAGCCGACTGCTGAGTCCGGCAGTACAGGGGAAGATAACAAGTCCACAGGAGGCACATCTAATAATAATGCATCACAGATGACGGAATCAACAGCAACACAGGCAACGACGACACGGGCACCGGGTACACCGGAACAGCCCGCAGGTGAGAATCCGGGAAGCGGTAATGGCAATAGTCACCAGCATACATGGGAAGCACAGTATAGGACAGTTCACCATGATGAAGAAGGACATTATGAGGATGTGTGTGTGCAGAAGGCGTATGATGAGCCGGTTTATGAAACACATTATGTTTGTAATTATTGTGGATTGGATTTGGGAGATTATCAATTATCTCATTGCCTAACATGTGGACCGCCTATGCCGGAAGATAACCCGTTTTGGGAGCCGGGTGCAACATTAGGCTCTAGTTATGGAACGATACGAGTCCAAGTCGGCACCACCCACCATGAAGCAGTCTACGAACAGAAATGGATAGTAGATAAAAAAGCCTATGACGAGCAGGTATTGGATGGATATAAGTGTACGACCTGCGGAGTAACAAAATAAAATAACAGAATCAGAGAAAATAAGCATTCCCCAGAGGGAGTGCTTTTTTCTTTATTTTCCTGTATAATTAGCTGATGTAAACAAAAGTTGACAAAAAACCTATGCTTGTTGGTAGTATGCAACCAACCTTATTTCCTATAATTGGCGATGAAAGGAGGATAGAGGAGATGGAGTTATCTTCGAGATTACAAGAATTGAGAAAAGAAGCCGGATATTCCCAGGAACAACTGGCTGAAATGCTGGGTGTTTCCCGGCAGGCGGTTTCCAAGTGGGAAAGCGGTCAGACGAATCCGGATATTAATAATGTAGGAAGACTCAGTGAGATATATGGCAAGAGTACGGACTATATTATATTTGGTGAAGAACGAGAGCCGGAGATTGTTTATCGGGACAAAATCGTTTATCAGGATAAAATCATTTATAAGGAAAAGAAAGCCTTTCAAAAACTAAATGATCTGCCCCGCTCCGCCCAGATTTCTCTGGCAATTACGGTAGGCGCTTTGGGAATATGCGCAGCACCAGCCCTTAGTGTATTATTGTTGTATTTAATCAGCTATCTGCCTTAGAAGCACAGAAAGAAAATGTTAGTAAATGATAGGAAAGAAGGAAATGCATATGGAAAAATGGAAAAAAGTAATAGCAGGACTATGGGTGATACTGCTTCTTGTATCACTGACAGGATGCAGGAATGCATCAGGAAATACTTCTGCCAGCACAGCATCTGATGAACGTGCTGTCGTAGTGCTGGAATCGGACGGAGTGACGGTCAAGAATATTATTACGGATACAGATGATTATGCTGTGTTCAGCTCAGACATCAGCAGCTGGCAGGAGATAAGCTCACTTCCACAGGGGGCAGAAGAGCTGTATACGTTTATCGATTATGAAAAGGTAAAGGATTTATCTTTGATTAATAACAGTGGTAAGTTCTGGCTGGTTTCCGTACAGGAGACCTTATACCGTGTGGAGGATACCTATTATCTGAAGCTGGGAATGATATCGGATGGTAAGGATGGGATTGTTATAAATACCAATACCTATTATCAGCTTCCGGATTCCATTGGTGAAAGATATGTAAATATGGCAGAAAACAATGCCGATTTCTTAAGAAGCGGAAGCTCTTCCCCTTCCTGGGCAATGGAGAGCTATGCGGAATGGGTGGATGAATATTTTGAAGGACATGAAGAAGCCGTAGAAGGGTATTTTGATTACTATGCAGACCGTTTAGATGATAAGATGGATGATTTTGATGAGTATTTTGAGGAGACAACAATCCCTTGGATAGAAATAGAATTTGATAGAGACTGGGATTTGGTTATGGAGAACAGGATTGAGAGATGGCTGGATCATTCTTTTGACAGGATGGGAGGTATCATAGAAGTTGGAGTAGGTGTTTTAATCCGTGCTATTTTGGGGATTTTGTTCCTGCCCTTTATTGTACTGTATATCCTGGGCTCTGTAGGTCTATACCGGATGGCAAAGAAGATGAGCTATGGCAGTCCGTGGCTGGCTTGGATTCCGATAGGCAATCTGTATCTGATGTTCACATTACCGGGCAAACCATTTCGAGTACTGGCAGTAAATAAGGTAATTGAGAAGCGGGAAAATGCTTTTTGGATTTTTCTTGCTGCTGCTATGGCAAAGCGGATACTGCAGGGAATACTGGATTTTCCGGGAGGCAGAGTGTTCTTCCTGTTCGAAGACGCTGTTAGTATTGTCTGGCTGGTATTCCTGATCTTTTTCCTGTATCCGTTGTATAAGGATTTATTTGCATTGTTTGAATCAGAACAAAAGGCAACTGTATTTGCAGTTTTGAGTCTGATTTTGCCGATATTGCTGCCCATATTCCTATTGGCTGCATCATCCAAGGCACCAAAGAGTACAGGCGGATTTCCACCAGATTCAGCACCGAAAGAGATAAGTGGGTCTATCAACAGTCAGCAGGCTTGTTCTATTTGACTATTTCCCATGCATTGAAATATACAATAAAATATAATTTTTGAGGAGGATAACCATGAATATGAAAAGAGTAGCAGCTTTAATTATTTTACTCATAGGTATGGTTGGTTTAACAGCTTGTGCAGCAGATGAACAGAACAGACCGGAGAAAATGCATGAGGACGTTGTCCCTGAAAATTTTCAACAGATTAATATAAGCGGCAACGCAAAATCCATTGTCATAAGGCGTAGTGAAAGTGAAAATTTTGAATTTTACAATGGAGACTTGAACACGGACCATACATATACGGTCCATTGTGATAAAAACGGAGAAATACTTAACATTGAAATCCTGATGGAAAGTCCAGAAGATGATAATGATGTTCTTGGCTCCCCTATTATTGAAATACCTGAAAGAGAATTTGAAAAAATTGAAATAGCGGGCGATTTCCCACAAGTTTCTCTGCACACTATTGATTCAGATGTGTTGATTCATGCAAATGATTCACTTGTGAATCTTGATTTAGAAACCGATCATTTGGAGCACAATATCACATTGGATGGTTCAGAATTAAATCCTTTCAGACGTGTTTCGGTTTATTTCGATAAATCTCCTGATAATATAAGCATGGACTTAAATCCAATTCAAGGCGGTACAATAAATGATCCACAGGATATACTTCTGTCTCTTAGACACGTCTT